>JBBDWN010000057.1:0-1185 GCA_040902855.1 Acidimicrobiia bacterium
CAACTCGAGGAGCTCTATCGGCACCAATCGATGGGCTGCCCCCATGACGACGAGACCTGGCACAACTGGATCCTCCGACTCGACGGCACTGCCATCGGATACTTGCAGGCCACCGTGACGGGCGAGAACGCCGACCTGGCATGGGTTGTCGCCATTCCCTGGCAAGGCCTCGGCTACGCCACGGAGGCGAGCGTGGCGATGCGGAACTGGCTGGCCGACCAGGGCGTCGTCCGGTTCACAGCCCACATCCATCCCGACCATTCAGCATCCATCGCCGTCGCCACCAAGCTCGGTCTGCACCCCACCGGCGAGCTCGACGACGAAGGCGAGATGATCTGGACATAGGGGGCTCACTCCACCAAGTGCTCGCTCGGGCGTTGGTATCGCTCATATTTCAGCCCGCGTGGCGGGCGGCCTTCTCGACGGCGGCCAGCATGTCTTCGAAGTTCTTTTTCAGCATCATGCCGATCACGGGACCGGTCAGCCGACCCATGGGGCCACCCTTTGGCACATACCGGTAGTCGAATGTGATCGTCGCCCCGTCCCCATCGGGCTCGATGGTGAGCCTGGACTCGGCCTGCTTGAACGGGACGAGCGCAGATGGCTGATTCGCGGTAGCGATGGTGCGCCCTTCTTCCCAGGCGGTGACTGTTTCATCCAGTGTGCCAACAGGCACCAGGTCCACCTGGCGGCGCGCGCCTACCCCCTGGGTTTGGTCTCCGACCCCTCGAGAGGCCTTGAGGCCATCCCAGTGGTCCGCCAGATTCGGGAAATCCGCGAACACCTCCCAGATCGAGTGAGGGGACGCGGCGACTCGTCGTCGCACGGTGAGATGCCGTTCGGTCATGATGATCACTCCTCAGTAGGGACCGGTGCGTGACCAGGGTCAGGCCGGCTGTGAGTTGACGAGAAGAACTCGGCGAAGGCCTCGGCGAGCGCCTCGGGGTGAGTGAGGGGTCCGGCGTGCCCGGCGCCGGCGATCTTCTGCTCCCGGGCGTCGGGGACGCGGTCGGTCACAGTCTGCGCGCTGGCGGCGAAGAGTCGCTTGGTGTCTGATCCGTGGAGCACCAACACCGGAACGGAAATTGCGTCAAGCACGGCCGGATCAGCGATGGGGTCTCCCTGCTCCATCACCTTCTGGAGGTGGTTGAGCAGGTTCGGGACGTAGCGCCCTGCGGCCTCGAG
>JBBDWN010000057.1:1285-5448 GCA_040902855.1 Acidimicrobiia bacterium
GGGGCGGACCAACCCACCAGTCCGGTGGGTTCCCCGATGCTGTCGACGTACGCGAGGAAGTCTTCGACGACCCGACCGAAGCTGAGATCGGGGTGGTCGCTGCTGAGGCCACGGCCTCGCATGCTCGGCAGATGGCAAGTGAACCGGCTGGTCATGTGCCCCACCACAGCTTGCCAATCGAGGTCTCCATCGCCGATGGACCCTTGCAGGAACACGAGCGGAGGCCCCTCGCCATGCACGGTTCCGCCGATAGTGACGCCGTCGGTGGTGGTCACGTAGTGGGTGCGTTGGGTGCTCATTTGCTGTCTCCCGGGGTCGCCTGCGGTCATGTCTGCGACTATGCCTCATAGGGCGTCGGAGAACATCACCCGACCGGGTACGTTTCCGCTGCCAGGGCGTACTACAGGTCGCGGCGGGCGACTTGTGCGGCGAGATCGGCGCGTCCGTCGACGTCCACCTTGGCGTAGACGTGGGTCAGGTGTTTCTTCACCGTGTTGGGCGAGATGAACAGACGTTGACCGATCTTGGCGTTGGTGTGACCGTCGGCGACCAGCCGCACGATGTCGCGCTCGACGGGAGTCAACGAGGCCCAGCCGATCAGGGGGCGTTGACGGACGCCCCGACCGCGGCGGGCATAGGCGATCGCCTCGGCCAGTGACAGCTCGCTGCCGGCGTTCCAACATGCGGTCGCATCAGCGGGGTCCAGTTCGGCCCGTGCGGTGTTGCGGGCACGTTCGAAGCGGTCGGCCTGGAAGGGAAAGCGGGCGACGCCTGACTCGGTGTGGAACCGTTGCGACGCAGCGAACAGGCGGAGCGCCCGCTCCGGTTCGCCGTGGACCAGGGCCAGGCCGGCGATCACCTCCAGCGCTGCGGCCGCCCCTACCCGGTCGCCGTAGTCGTCGAGAACCTCCATGCCCTCGTGGGCCAGTTCCCACGCCTCGTCGACGACCCCGTCCTCTTGAGCCAACTCTGCGAGACCCAACAACGAACGACCCAGCGGCAACGGGATCCGCGGATCGGTCGAAAGTGAGCGGCTGGCCGTCAGATGTGCTCGCGCATCCTCGTGGAGCTCTTCGACGTGGGCCAGGACGCCTAGCAGCCACTCGCCCATCGCCTCGTCCACTCGGCTGCCGCCACCACGACCGATCCGCACGATCTCGGCAGCCGTGGCCCGAGCAGTCTTCAGATCACCGGTTACGTAGGCCCATAGTGCGAGCCAGGGCCGAACGAACATCCCGTACTGGGTTCCCTCCAAACCGTGTTCCTGCACGACTGTCCTCGCCTTGGACAGCCAGTCCTGCGCTTGACCGTGGTCACCTGCCAGGACGGCAGCCGCTCCCAGACCGGTGAGCCCGCACGCCTCCCATCCGGGTCGTCCGACCTGCCGGCTGAGCTCGATGGTGCGCCGAGCGTATCGGCGGGTCCGGTCGAGCCGACCGGACCACACCGGCCACAGTCCGAGCGTCGCCATGGCGGCTGGCAGTTGGAAAGCGAGCTCGTTGGCCTCGCACACCTCGACGGCCTGCTCGAACAGGCGACACCCGCTGTCGATGGAGCGGCAGTGAAGGAGGGCTGCCCCGGCGAACGCCAATAAGTAGGCGTGGGTCGGAGCGTCTCCGCACCGCTGCGCGTGCTGGACCGCCTCGTCGATGTCGGCGTTCACCTGTTCACTGGTCGCCAGTCCCGACAGCACCCCCGAGAAGGCTCGTTGTCCCACTGCGACCGCGAGCGCACCGCCCACAGCGGCCGCGCGTGCCACGTCGACCGCCTTGCTCGCCGACCTATAGGCGCTGGCGGGCTCGCTCGCGGCAAGGGCGAGGGCCGCCGCGGTGATCAATCCGCGCACGCGCTCCTCATCTGGGATTCCTGGGGCATCGGCCGCGTCGTGCAGCCGGCGGTGCACCTCCCCAGCCAGGCCGCGCTCGAACCAGAAGCGGACGATCGGCTCGGTGAGCCCCACCAGTCCCTGCAGGTCTCCCGATTCCGCCGCCCAGT
Organism: Acidimicrobiia bacterium; assembly: GCA_040902855.1. Classification (GTDB taxonomy): domain Bacteria; phylum Actinomycetota; class Acidimicrobiia; order Spongiisociales; family ZC4RG35; genus DATHWB01. Next base: position 3,281 of record JBBDWN010000057.1, read on the forward strand.
CCATGGCGACCCGCAGATCATCCAGATCGGCGGCGAGTCGCGCCATCCAGGGCTCAGGTTGTCCACCGGTGAGACCTGTGCGCGCCCGCCCCGCCAGCCCGACGTGGAACGCCAGGTGGCAATCACGCACCCCGGCGGGATCCTCGAGCTCGGAGAGGCGCTGCCGGGCATAGGCCCGGATTGTCTCCAACAGGCGGTACCGGGCCCTGCCCTGGCGCTCGACGACCTCCAGCATCGACTGCTCGACCAGGGCAGATACCAGGTCAAGCACGTCGTCGCCGGCGACTCCGTTCCCGACCACGACCGCCTCTGCCGCGTCGAGCTCGAACGAGCCGGCGAACACCGACAGCCTCGCCAACGCCAACTGCTGTGCGTCGTCGAGCAAGTCGTAGCTCCAATCCAACGATGCCTCCAACGTCCGTTGACGAGCCGGCGCACCCCGCAGGCCACCGGTCAACAGTCCGAATCGGTCCGACAGGCCCGCAGCGATCTGATCCGGTGCCAGCACCCGCACCCGCGCCGCCGCCAGCTCGATCGCCAACGGGATCCCATCCAGACGTCGACAGATCTCGGCCACCGCCGACGCGTTGTCGTCATCGATCCGAAAATCTGCGACCACCTGCCGGGCCCGTAACTCGAACAACCGGACGGCATCCGCCGCCGCCACGCTGCTCGCCGAGCGGGCGTCGGCGGCGGGCACCGGCAGCGGAGCGACCTCGAACGTCGTCTCACCGTCGACGACAAGGGGCACACGGCTGGTGGCCAGCACGTGCAGGCCCGGACATGCCGACGACAACCCGGCGACCAGCTCCGCGCACACCTCCACCAAGTGCTCGCAATTGTCCAGCACCACCAGCAGGTGCCGTGCACCAAGCTTTCTGACCAGCGAGTCGACCTGCGCCTGGTCGGGTCGCTCGTGGACCCCCACCGCCGCAGCAATCACCGGAGCAACCATCCCCGGATCGCTCACCCCCTGCAGATCCACCCAATAGGCCCCATCGGAAAATCGCGACGCCACATCCCCAGCCACCTCTACCGCCAGCCGTGTCTTCCCGCAGCCACCCGAACCGGTCAACGTCACCACCCGGGCATCCGCCACCAGCTCGGCCAACTTCACACGCTCACGCGCACGGCCGATGAACGGAGAAACTCCCACCGGCATCCCGCTTCGAATAGTCACAGGGTTCAATCTACGCACGCACCACCATCGCGCTCCGAGCGCCTCAACTGCTCACGATGGCGCGAGGTGTGATGACTGAGCAGGGGCGAGGGCACTCAACCCCCGCCCGTTGGGGTTGATCGCGTGAGTGATTCGGGAAGCTCGCGTGATCGATACCCGTGACGTGCGGTGCAGAATTCGTCGCTTGTAGATTGCCGATCAGGTGTTGGACACGAGAAGTGCGCCCGCAACGATTGCGGCAACCCCCAATGCGATACCTACCCAAGCGAGCCAAGAGCGTTCCGTAGTTGCTGCCTCGACCCCCGACATGAGCGCTGCCGATGCAAATACGGTGGGCAAACTCAACCAATACGCCGGATACGAGACGACCGCCAACACGCCGAGCACAACTGAAACTCTGGCGGCACTCGACGATCGGACCAGCACCCAGCTGCTCACAGCGAACACGACGACCGTGAGGCCCGCGGCAATCGCAATATATCGATACCAGGCGCCGACCGTATAGATGTCATCGCTATCTACGTGGGTGCCTACAAACTTGAAAGAAAAGATCGCTGAATAAAGACCAGAAGTCGCTATCCCAAAAAGCGCCCACGGAAGCTCGCGTCGCCAGAATGATGGAATTCCTGAATTTGTGGCGTAGGCGGATTCCGACATTGCGGTGCGATCCTCTCGAGGGGTTAGCCAAAAAGCATACGTGATTGAGCAAGGTCGAGCAGCAGTAACCACTGATGACGTTGCCACCAAGGGCGAGATCGAGGCGCTCCGCATCAGGCTCCACTCCGAGATGGCGTGACCGACGCAGTCGACGCCGGTGATACCGTTGTGATACCATAAGCGCCTATGGCTTTCACACTCCGCACTGATGACGAGCTCGAAAGGGCTCTCGACGAGCTCGTCAAGGATGAAGGTCTGTCAAGGCAGGAGATCATCCGGCGAGCTGTCCTCGACCGATACGAGCGCGCTGGTCATGCCAAGAAGGTTGCTG
>JBBDWN010000058.1:0-5318 GCA_040902855.1 Acidimicrobiia bacterium
GGCTCTGCGAGGGAGTGCTGGGGGGAGACAGCCGAGCGCCAGCGAGGCAGAGGGGTCGCTGTCAGATCAACCGGCGTTCGGCGGCCCAGCGGGTGAGTTCGTTGCGGTTGGAGAGTTGGAGCTTGCGGAGGACGTTGGAGACGTGGGTCTCGACGGTCTTGATCGAGATGAAGAGTTCCTCGCCGGTCTCCCGGTAGGTGTAGCCGCGGGCGATGAGACGCAGCACCTCGCGCTCACGGTCGGTGAGAAGGTCGAACTCCGGGTCGACCTGCCCGACAGGGACCGAACTGAACGCGTCGAGGACGAACCCGGCGAGCCGGGGCGAGAACACGGCTTCACCGGCGGCGACCGTCCGAATGGCCGCCGCTACTTCTGCGGGTGAGGCAGTCTTGGTGATATAGCCCCTGGCGCCCGCCCGTACGACCGAGACGACGTCATCGGCAGCATCCGACGCCGACAAGGCCAGAAAGATCTGGTCGTCGATGTGCTTTCGCACTCCGGCCACGACTGCCGCTCCCCCGCCCCCGGGAAGATGGACATCCAAGAGCACCACGTCCGGTTTGCGCTCGACGATCAGTTCGATGGCCGCTTCGACCTCGGAGGCCTCGCCCACCACTTCGAGATCGCCTGCCAACTCTGCCCGGACACCAGCACGGAATAAGTCGTGGTCGTCGACGATGAACACCCGGATCGTCATCGCGGGACCTCCAATCTCCACTCGGTTCCCCATCCCGACTCTGAGCGTACGGTTGCCTGACCGTTGTGCCCGGCCACACGCCCGATGATCGATTCCCTCACACCGAGACGATCACTCGGCAGTCGTTCCGGATCGAACCCTCGGCCCCGATCCCGGACGTAGACCCGAAAGAGGTCGTCGGTGACCTCGCCAAACACGGTGACGACCTCGGCACCCGAATGCACTGCGGCATTGCTCATCGCCTCCCCGGCGGCAGCCACGATGGCGACGGCATCGTCTGTGAGAGCCCCGTCGCCCGATGTCACGACCTCCACCGGCACCGCGTGGCGCTGTTCGACGTCGGATGCGACCGCGTTGAGGGCAGCCGCGAACGATCCGTCCACCGGGCTGGCACCGAACAGCCAGTCACGAAGCTCTCGCTCCTGTTTCCGGGCCAGCACCGTCACCTCGCTCGCCGTCTCGGCCCGACGCTGGATCAGGGCAAGGGTCTGGAGGACCGAGTCGTGGAGGTGACGGGATATCTCGACCCGCTCTTCCGCTCTGGCGCGAGCAGCCTCGGCGCTCCTCCGCCTCTCGTCGGCCTCCCGACGATGACGATCTGACGACCGCAATGTCCGCACGATCCACGCGAAGATGGCCGCGCTCGCGGCGTAGAGGACGATCGATCCGACGGCTTCGGACGCCCCTCCGGGGCGGACGGCGAGGGTCACAACGGTCATGATCGTCGCAACCCCCCACGCCTCGCGCCGCCCTCGGATGGACGCGACGGCGACCACGATGAGTGGGAGGCCGCCGGAATAGGTGGGGACACCGGCGCCGGTGAATGCGGTGGCGACGAGGGCGCCGGCACCGAGCACCCCGTCGACAGCCAGGGTCGAGGCCGTGACCAGACGCGCCGGATTCGACGACGACCAGCCGACCGAGATCATCGACCAACCCGCGACGACGGCGGCAACGATGATCGGGAGCCACGGCCGATCCATGGCTTCCCGCGCGACGAGGTACGCCGAGAACACGAGGACCCCCACCCAGGCGGCGCCGACTACCCGGGCTCCGGCGGCGATTCGGAGCAGAATCGGTTCGAGATCGTCTGGCGGCTGGTTCGTCATCGGGGTGAAGGCTACGAGCCTGCGAGCACCGTTAGCCTCTTTCTGGTGCCTCTCATGCCCCGTCCGAGGCGGCTCCCAATCCTCGTTGCGCTGGTTCTTGCCGCATGCTCGCCCGTCGTGAATGGAACCGCGACCTCGACAACCGTCACGACCGTCGTCGACGACGCGTCGACGACGACGGCGACGACTGTCCCGGCAATCGTCGAGGAGCCGCCCTGCGCCAGCGGCTCAGAGCCGTACGTCGAGAGTGGCGGAGCCGGATTGATCGAGCGTGATAACAGCGACGCCGATGTCGTCGCCGGAATCCGCTGGACCAGCTTTCCGGTCTGCGATCGGATCGTCATCGAGTTCGCGGCTTCCAGCGGTGCGCCCGCCGTTTCTCCGCCCAGTGTTGGGCCGCTCTTCATCCGGTCTGCCGGGGTCCTCCGGATCCAGCTCGATCCGGTCGTCTCGCGAACCTCCATCCTCGATCAGGTGATCGACGGGACTCTCGCCAAGAGCGCCTACGTGGTCCGTCGGACCACCAACGACCTCTTCATCGACCTGCATCTCTCGGCGCCTGCATCGGTACGGGTGAGCGTTGCGTCGAGTCCTGCCCGGGTCGTGGTCGACCTCCTCGCCGGGGGTGAGCCCTACTCCGCTCCCGCGATCGTCACGGATGATCTGGTCGTCGTCGACCCCGTAGGCGGAAACGTCATCTACCCCTTCACGGTCAACGGCTACCTGCGAGGCGGAGAGGACACGATGACCGTGACGGTCGAGGCCGCCGGGGTCCTGGAGTCACGTACGGGCGATGTCGGACAACGAGGCGATGCCTGGGGGGCGTTCACGGTGTTGATCCCTGACGGTCCGAAGGGCCTGGGATCGATATTGATCGGCGACAGGATCCCGCTCACGGTCGACCTGTCCTGAGATTCAGTCTTCCGGGATGAGACCAGGGATGTCGGCCACGACGATCCGACGCCCTTCGACGTCGACTTCGGGTACGAGAGCCGCCACAAACGGAACCTCGAAGACGCCTGCTTCGGCCCGCACGACGAGGCGGTACTGAGCAGCGCCCTCGATGACGTCTTCGACCGTTCCGATTGAGGTGCCGTCGACCGAGGCGACGTCGAGTCCGATCAGGTCGTCAGGCCAGTATTCATCATCCGCGAGATCGCGCCGTTCCGACGCCTCGATGAAGAGGAATTCGCCGGTGAGCGTTTCGGCGGCGGTTCGATCCTGCACTTCGACGAACCGCACGAGGAGCGAATCTGTTCGCCATTGGGACCGCTCGACTGTGAGGGACCGACCGGACGCAGAGGTCACGCCGCTGCCTGGAGCGAATCGGTCGGGATTGTCCGTGTCGGGATGGACCGCAACGTAGCCGTGGAGTCCATGGGGGCGGCCTATCCGCCCGACGAGAACTCCGTCAGTCGATGAACTCGACGCCGGCAGACAGACCCTCCTCGTCGGCGGCGGCCTGGGCCACCGTACGGATGGCGCGAGCGACCCGGCCCCGACGGCCGATCACCCGTCCGAGGTCACCCTTGGCGGTGCGAACCTCGGCGACGACATCGTCGGGACCCTGCTCGACGAGTGTGACTTCGACTTCTTCAGGCGTGGAGACGATCTCTTTGACGAGGAACGTCACGACGTTCTCGACGATCTCGCCTTTGGTTTCGGTCACTCTTCCTCCGCATCGTCTACGACATCTGCCTGGGCCTCGTCGGCGGTCGGCTCGGCAACTTCGTCAGCCGCAACCTCGTCAGCCGCAACCTCGTCAGCCGCAACCTCGTCAGCCGCAACCTCGTCAGCCGCAACCTCGTCGACCGGAGCCTCTTCGACCGGGGCGGGCGCCTTGGCGACCACCGTATGGATCTTGCCTGCGGCGATCTTGTACCGGGACATCGCCCCCGAGATCTCGAGCAGCTTGCGCACTGCCTCTGTGGGCTGGGCGCCCTTCTTCAGCCAGTCGATCGCCTTGTCGGAGTCGATCTCGATCACTGAAGGATCCTGGCGGGGGTCATATCGACCCAGCAGGTCGATGTACCGGCCATCGCGCGGCGCACGGCCGTCGATGACGACCACGCGATAGAACGGGGAATGCTTCTTCCCCATGCGCATCAGGCGCATCTTGACGGCCATCTACTTCACCTCTTGCGTCTCTTGGCTGCGGTGGCGAGCCCCGGCATTCCCGGAAGTCCCCGGCCACCGGCCAGCTGCTTCATCATCTTCTGTGCATCGGCAAACTGCTTGAGAAGTCGGTTCACGTCCTGGGGGGTTGTGCCCGACCCGACCGCGATCCGCTTTCGTCGGCTGCCACCGATGATCTTGGGTTTCTGCCGCTCCTCAGGGGTCATCGAGCGGATGATCGCTTCGACGCGTGCCAGATCGCGGTCATCGATATTGACGTCCCGCAAGGCGGAACCGGCGCCAGGAAGCATAGCAAGGATGTCCTTGAGCGGCCCCATCCGCTTCAGCATCTGGAACTGTTCGAGGAAGTCTTCCAGCGTGAACTGGCCTTTTTCGAGTTTGCGGGCAGTCTTCTCGGCCTCTTCCTCGTCGAAGTTCTGTTCGGCCTTCTCGATCAGCCCGAGCACGTCTCCCATCCCGAGGATCCGCCCCGCCATCCGATCGGGGTGGAACGGTTCGAGAGCTTCAAGACCTTCTCCGAGACCGGCGAACTTGATCGGGACACCTGTCACTTCTCGCACCGAGATCGCCGCCCCGCCCCGGGCGTCGCCGTCGAGCTTGGAAAGAACCACCCCGGTCACCGAGGTCTGTTCGGCGAAACCCTTGGCCACGTTGACGGCGTCCTGGCCGGTCATGGCGTCGACGACCAGGAGGACCTCGTCGGGTTCGGCTTCCTTCGCCACCTCGGCCAGTTCCCGCATCAGCTCCTGGTCGATCTGAAGACGGCCTGCGGTGTCGATGATGACCGTGTCTCGCCCCAGCTTCGCCGCCTCTTTCAACGCTGCCTTGACGAGTCGGCGGGGTTTCGAGTTGCGATCGGCGTATACCGGCACGTCGATGCGGGCACCGAGCATTTCGAGCTGGTCAATGGCTGCGGGACGCTGCAGGTCAGCCGCCACCAACATCGGGCGACGACCGTCGAGTTTCAGCCGAAGTGCGAGCTTGGCTGCGGTGGTCGTCTTTCCCGAACCCTGCAGACCCACCATCAGGATCGTCAGCGGAGGTGCGGCCTTGACGAGGGGGACCGCCTCCGACCCGAGCGTCGTGATCAACTCCTCGTGGACGATCTTGATGACCTGCTGGCCGGGAGTGAGACTCTTCTGGACGTCGGCCCCCAGGGCCCGGGCGCGAATTCTGTCGAGCAGCGAGCGGACCACCGCGACGTTCACATCGGCTTCGAGGAGAGCGAGTCGCACCTCGCGCAGGGCCGTGTCGACGTCGGACTCGTCGAGTCGGCCCTTCCCACGGAGACGCGAGAACACGCCTTCGAATCGATCGGTCAGTGTGTCGAACATGAGACGAGAACGGTAACGGCGGGCGGCGGCCTCGCCGAAAGC
>JBBDWN010000059.1:0-33748 GCA_040902855.1 Acidimicrobiia bacterium
GCCAGAGAACCCCGGGCCCGGCCCGGGGTTCTCTGAATTGGATGGACGGACTCCTGGACTCAGAAGTCCATTCCGCCGCCGCCACCACCACCGTGGTCGTGACCGGCCCCAGCGGAAGAGTCTTCCTTCTTCTCGGCCACGAGCGCCTCAGTCGTGAGCAGCAGGGCTGCGATCGACGACGCGTTCTGCAACGTCGAACGAGTCACCTTGGCGGGATCGATGACCCCGGCCTTCATCAGGTCCTCGTAGACGCCGGTTGCGGCGTTGAAGCCCATGGCTCCTTCGGCCGCACGAACCTGCTCGACGACGACGCCGCCTTCGAACCCGGCGTTGAAAGCGATCTGACGGAGGGGCTCCTCCATCGAGCGACGCACGATGGCGCGGCCCGCCTTCTCGTCATCGGTTCCGCCGCGCACCTTGTCGATCGCGCTCTGGGCCCGAAGCAACGCCACGCCACCGCCGGGCACGACGCCCTCTTCGATGGCTGCCCGAGCCGCCGAAACGGCGTCTTCGATGCGGTGCTTCTTCTCCTTCAGCTCCACCTCGGTGGCAGCGCCGACCTTGATGACGACCACACCGCCGGACAGCTTGGCGAGACGCTCCTGCAGCTTCTCACGGTCCCAGTCCGAGTCGGTGTTCTCGATCTCGCGCTCGATCTGCTTGATGCGGGCGGCGACGTCGCCCTCGGAGCCTGCTCCGTCGACGATCGTGGTGTCATCCTTGGAGATCACGACCTTGCGGGCACGGCCCAGCATGTCGAGGCTGACGCTGTCCAGCTTGAGACCGACCTCTTCGGAGATGACCGTGCCACCGGTGAGAATGGCGATGTCCTGGAGCATGGCCTTGCGACGCTCACCGAACCCCGGAGCCTTGACGGCCGCCGAAGCGAAGGTGCCGCGAATCTTGTTCACGACGAGCGTTGCGAGAGCCTCGCCCTCGACGTCCTCGGAGAGGATCAGGACGGGCTTTCCGGCCTGCATCACTCGCTCGAGCACGGGGAGGAGATCGTTGACCGAACCGATCTTCTGGTTGGCGATGAGGATGTACGGGTCCTCGAGCACCGCTTCCTGGCGATCAGCATCGGTGATGAAGTACGGGGAGATGTAGCCCTTGTCGAACTGCATGCCCTCGGTGAATTCGATCTCGAGGCCGAACGTCTGGCCTTCTTCCACCGTGATGACGCCGTCCTTGCCGACCTTGTCGAACGCATCCGCGATCGTCTTGCCGATGACGTTGTCGTTGTTGGCCGAGATCGAGGCGACCTGGGTGATCTGGCTCGAGGTCTCGATGTTCTTCGACATCTCGCCGATCGCCTTGACGGCGACGTCGACGGCGGCCTCGATGCCCCGCTTCAGCTCCATCGGGTTGGCGCCGGCGGACACCTGACGGAGGCCTTCCTTCACCATCGCCTGAGCGAGCACGGTGGCCGTCGTGGTGCCGTCACCTGCAACATTGTCGGTCTTGTTCGCGACCTCGTAGGCGAGCTTGGCTCCCATGTTCTCCCATGGGTCGTCCAGCTCGATCTCCTTGGCGATGGTCACGCCGTCGTTCGTGATGGTGGGTGCGCCCCACTTCTTCTCAAGAACGACGTTGCGGCCTTTGGGGCCGAGTGTCACTTTGACGGTATCGGCGAGCTTGTCGACGCCCGCCTGCAGACCCTTACGGGCCTCTTCATTGAATCGAAGTTCTTTGGCTGCCATTGTTCACTCCTCCTGAGTTCAGTTGACGATCGCGAGAAGATCGCGCTGGCTGAGGACGAGGTGCTCGACGCCGTCGATCTTGAACTCGGTTCCGGCGAACTTTGAATACAGGACGGTGTCACCCACCTTGACGTCCATGGGAAGACGGTCACCGTCATCGTCGAACGCGCCTGGTCCGGCTGCGACGACTTCCCCTGTCTGGGGCTTTTCCTTGGCGGTGTCGGGGATGACGAGACCGGACGATGTGCGAAGGTCCTGGTCTGCATCTGGTTTGACGACCACTCGGTCTCCGAGAGGCTGAAGCTTCATCTAGCTCCTCCTACGACTGTTGTTGGCGGTAGCAGCCGTTGATGACGACTGCTAGCACTCGCAATACAAGAGTGCCAGCCCAAATTAGCACTCACGACACGAGAGTGCCAAGGCCGGTCAGAGGCGCTTTCCGGCATCGACAGTCGATTCCCACGAGGTGATGGCGCCCCGCTCCAGCCAGTGGACTGCGGCGGCGCCGATCATCGCTCCGTTGTCGGTTGCCAGGTCGGGCGAGGGCAGGTGGATGGCGATCCCACGCTCGTCGCACGCTTCGGTGAGGCGTTGCCGAAGACGTCGATTGGCAACGACGCCGCCGCCGGCGGCGACGCGACGCACACCGATGTCCTCGACCGCGTTCAATGTCTTCTCGACCAGAACGTCGACGATCGCCTCCTGTATGGAAGCGGCCACGTCCGCCCGGGGCGGCAGCGCATCGGCGTTCTTCTGGAGATAGGTGATCACCGCGGTCTTCAGCCCCGAGAACGAGAAGTGGTGGCGGCGATCGGCCAACGCGCGGGGAAAGCGAATGGCCGCCGGATCGCCACCCTCGGATTCGGCGTCGATGGCGGGCCCGCCGGGGAACCCGAGTCCCATGACCCTGGCCAGTTTGTCGAACGCTTCTCCGGCGGCGTCATCGATCGTCTCTCCGAGGATCACGTACTCACCCCATGCCTTGACGTGCACCAACTGGCTGTGGCCGCCCGAGACGAGCAAGACGATCGCCGGTGGCTCGTAGTCCGGATGTTCGAACACCGGCGCGAACAGGTGGCCCTCCATGTGATCGACGCCGACGAAGGGAAGTTGACGCGCCCAGGCGGTCGCCTTGGCGAAGGAGTGACCTACCAAGAGGGCGCCGACCAGACCGGGACCTTCGGTGGCGGCGATCGCGTCCAGGTCGTCTGGGTGAACGCCTGCGTCGGTCAATGCTCGATGTGTGAGTGATCTGATCGCCTCTACGTGGGCACGGGCAGCGACCTCGGGCACCACTCCCCCGAACCGGGCGTGGAGGCCGATCTGGGAAGACAGCACGTTCGACAACATCTCCCGACCGCGTACGACTGCCACGGCCGTCTCGTCACACGAGGTCTCGAACGCGAGGATCGTCGGATTCACGACAGCGTCTCCCTGATCGCCTGCAGTCGACCGGCGTACTCCGCCCCGTCGATCTCGTGGACCCACATGATCAACGCATCCTCGTCCCGGTAGTACTGCTTGCGAACTCCGACGGGAGCCATGCCGAACTTTCGGTACAGCGCCTGAGCGGCGGCGTTGGAAGCCCTGACTTCAAGGGTCAGCGCCCCGGCTCCCGAATCGAGCGCGTGATCGACCAGCGCCAGCATCAGGCGGGTGCCGACCCGACCCTGTCGACAATCCGGGTCGACCACAACAGTGGTGATGTGAGCTTCACTGCCGACGAGCATCACGCCGCCGTATCCGGCGAAAGTCTCGCCGACCTCGGCGACCATGTAGCGACGGCTCTCCTGTGCCAACTCGTCTTGGAACACCTGGCGGGACCACGCCTGGGAGTACACCCGCTGCTCCAGGGCGTGAGCGGCCTCGACGTCCTCCAGTCGCATCGATCGCAGGCTCACTGTCGGCGCAGTCGTCATCGGTCCCCCCACGGATCCGACTCCAGAGCCGCCCAGTTGATCTGGACATCCGGCTCGCGGAGATACAGCGGGCGCACCTCGTCTGGATGAGGTATCTCGTCCGCTTCGAGCGATGCGGCCGTCGCCTCGATCAACGTCTCGGCGTGCGGGTGACGGGGTCCGCCCTTCTTCACGCGGTGCAGGCCGCGCAGGGTGTCATCTCCGACCGCCGCCGTGTCCCCGACCAGAAGGACTTCCTTGGGATCGGATTCCAGAGCAGCTCGCAGCTCTTCAGGGGACATGACCTCTGGAACGGCGTCTTTGACCACCCCGCCCGGCACCGGGTGATAGGAGGAGACGGCGAGTTCACCTCGACGGACGTCGACGACAGCCCAGATGTGTCGCCGGCCGGTGGCCGCCCGCAACGCGATGGCGTCAAGTGAGACAGCGGGGAGAAGGGGCACGCCGACGGCTGCCGCCAGACCCTGAGCGGTGGCGATGCCCACCCGGATACCGGTGTAGAGCCCCGGCCCGACGTCGACGACGACCGCGTCGAGGTCCTCCGGCCGCCACCCTGCCTGGTCGAAGCAGAAGTCGATGGCGGGTACCAGGAACGCCGAATGTCCCCGACGATCGACCCTGGCGGCGGAGGCCACGAGCTCACGACCGTCTGCGAGGGCGACCGACGAAGCCGGAGTGGCGGTCTCGATGGCGAGCACCTTGGACATCAGCTGGCGACCTCGGCGATCGGCCGCCCATTCCACGCGCCGATGGGTCGAAGGGTGATCGTCCGCGACCCGTCATCGGCGACGGCGAGATCCACACCGAGGCGGTCGATCGGAAGAGCCGCGCCGATCACATCGCCCCACTCGATGGCGACCACCCCGTCCCGTCCGAGTTCGAAGACCTCGAGATCGTCGAACTCGAGCGACGACCCGATCCGGTAGACGTCCACATGGACGAGTGTCAGAAATCCAGACGGATAGGTACGCATCAGGACGAAGGTCGGACTGGTGACGTCCTCTTCGACTCCCAAGCCGTCCGCCAGACCGCCGACGAACGTGGTCTTGCCGACGCCCAGACCCCCGGAGAGCACGATCACGTCGCCCGGCCGACAAAGTGAGGCCAGGCGGGCGGCCAACGCGCGGGTCTCCATCTCGGTGGGACAGTTGACGACGATCACCCGAACAGTCCCAACTGCTCGGCGTCGGTGGCACCGACGGTCACTCCGTCGTCAGCGGGCTCGGGCGGCTGGCTGCCCGCGTCCAGAACCGTGCGCATGATTTCGAAGTCCTTCCGCATGAGGTTGGTGATGCGGTCGCCTCCCCGCAACGCCGCGGCCGGATGGTACGTGGGCACGAGCACCTTGTCCTTCCACCAAGGGTACGAAGCTCCCCGCAACCGGGTGATACCGGTCTCTGTCCTCAGAAGCAGCTTCGTGGCGAAGTTTCCGAGGGTGACGACGAGCATCGGATCGACGAGTTCGAGTTGTGACCGCAGGTATCCCTTGCATGCGTCGATCTCTGCGGGTCGGGGATCGCGATTGGCAGGCGGGCGGCACTTGAGCACATTGGCGATGTAGACCCGATCCCGTGCGATCCCGGCCTCTCCGAGCAGTTGGTCGAGCAGCCGTCCGGCGGCACCCACGAACGGCTCGCGTGGAAGGTCCTCGTTCTTGCCGGGCGCCTCGCCGACGAACATCAGGTCGGCGTCGGACGAACCAGTGCCGAAGACGACCTTCGTCCGGGTCTCCGCCAGGGTGCATGCGGTGCAGGATTCGGCGAGAAGGCGCAGTTCGGCGAGTTCGGACACGACCTCGCCAGCCTATTCGATGAAACGCCGGGGCAGTCTGGGACCGACGCCGCATACGATCTCATAGTTGATGGTTCCCGTGAGGGCGGCCCATTCGTCGGCCGTGATCTCGGACTCGCCCTGTCTGCCGATCAGCACAACCTCGTCGCCCACCTCCACCCGATCATCGCCACAGTCGACGACCAGTTGATCCATCGTCACCGTTCCGGCGAGCGGTCTCCGGCTGCCCCCGATCAGGACAGTCCCCTCGTCAGACAGCAGACGCGGAACTCCGTCCGCATATCCGATCGGCACCGTCGCCACAGTGGAATCCGAAGCGAGCGGACGTCTCCGTCCGTATGACGGCCGCGCTCCGGCCGCATGGCGCCGCACATGGGACACGTGCGAGACGATCCGCATCGCCGGTCGCAGGTCGATCAGAGGGCGACAGCGATCAGACGGATACAACCCGTACAGACCGAGGCCCACCCGAGCCATGTCGCCCCCACCGCGGAGAATGGCGGCACCGGTGTTCGAATGATGAACGATGGCGTCCGGGCCGATGACGCTCGAGAGATGCTCGACTGCATGTTCGAGCAACGCCACCTGGATCTCGGTGAAGCCGGGATCGGATTCCGAAGCTGCGAAATGCGTCCAGATACCTCCGACGCCGAATCCGAGTGTCTTCGCCTGGTGAGCGAGGGCGGTGATCGTCATCAAGTCGGCACCCGCCCGATGCATCCCGGTATCGATCTTGAGATGGATCGGTCCGACACGATCCCGAAAGTCCGCCAGGGCCTCGAGAAACACCGGCCGGTAGACGGTGGGGGTGAGATCCCACTCGGCCACCATCGACGCATCGGCCACCGCGGGTTCGGAGAGGAGGAGGATGGGAGCGGTGATGTCCGCCTCTCTCAGCCGGATGCCTTCCTCCAGCAGCGCCACCGCCAGCCAGGCGGCCCCGTTGTCGACGGCGGTCTCGGCCACCGGAACGTCGCCATGGCCGTAGGCGTCGGCCTTCACGACCGCGCAGAGGGCCGTGTCCCCCAGATGTGAGCGGAAGGCGGCCACGTTGTGAGCGACCGCTCGCAAGTCGATCTCGGCCCATGACGGTCTCATGAGTCTGCCCAGGCGTACCGGCCGACCTCGCCCACCAGCGCGGCGGCAGTGACGGAGCCCGCGCGAGCGAGGAGACTCCGCCCGGCGATCCCATGCCAGTACGCCGCCGAACGAGCAGCGTCGGGGCCCCCGAGCCCGCGCGCCAAGAGCGCGCCGATCATCCCGGAGAGCACATCTCCGGTCCCGATCGTCGCGAGTTCCCGCCCGCCGGTGTTGATGATCCACGGCACGTCGCCATCGACGATGGTCGGTGATCCTTTGCGGAGCAAGGTCGCCTGGGTCGGTTCGCCCCCCATGCGACGGAGCTCAGCGGCGTGGGGGGTCAGCACGATGCCAGGGTGAGCGGCACGGAGTGACCGCGATCCGAGCGCGTCGGCGTCGATGACCGTGAGCCCTGTCCGGTCGTGGGCGTGGGCGACGAGATCGGAATACGCGTCGCCAAGCCCCGGACCGACCACCCATACGTCGAATCTGGCAGGGAGGTCGTCGATCGGATAGGCCAGCAGTTCGGGGGCGAGAGACTGGGCGAGACGCACATCCGGCGTTGCCACCCCCACCGCGCCCGCTCCGAACGCGAGGGCGGAACGAGCGGCCATCACCGCCGCACCGGTCATCCCTACCGCACCGCCAATGACCAGGACCGAACCGGCTGACCACTTGTGGGAGTCGCGGGGTCGAGTGGGGCGGGGAGCGTCGGATGCCTCGGCCAAACGGTACGCCGGGACGCCGCCTTCGAGTCCGATGTCGACCACGACGACCTCGCCACAGTGGTCCGGTCCGTCACCGAGCAAATGGCCCGGCTTGAGGGAATGGAACGCGACGGTCACGTCTGCCCGCAACGTTCCGTCACCAGCTTCTCCCGAGTCCGCCGCGAGACCCGATGGGAGGTCGAGCGCCAGAATCGGCGCGCCGCCGAGCCCCCACTCCGCCACCTCAGGCGGGACGCCGGGTCGTGATCCAGCGCCGTAGACCCCGTCGACGACGAGATGCGGTTCGGAAGATGCGATACGGCTCACGCCCTTCGCCATCGCCGCATGGTGACGAGCTGCATCCGTGCCGGGGGAGCCGAACGGGATCAGCGACACCGTGGCTCCGCGCCGCGCGAGAACCGAGGCAACCACGTAGGCGTCGCCGCCGTTGTTCCCTGGTCCGGCGAGAACCACCACATGCGAGCCGTATCCGATTCCGAATCGCGCGACTGCGACATGGGCGGCTGCGACACCGGCGCGTCGCATCAGGTCCACCACGGGGATGGGGCTCGCATCGTCGACCCGAGCCGATTCCGCTGCTGTCAGCACTGGGAGCACCGACTGATCCTACGGCCGCCGCGGTGGGCGGCCGCTGGTTCGTCCCCTTATGCGACCGTTGGAGATGCCGACAGGATCATCAGAACCGGGTCGATGCCCTCGATGCCACCCGACGCCCGTGTCCCGCACAGCGTCACCCCCGGTTCTCTGCGCGGCACGGATGCCGCACGGATGGCGGGAGTGGCGGCGTGCACGCCGCCACTCTCTGCCCACCCTCCATCGGATCGGGAACCCCTACGATCGAATCGATGATCCCGCTGCTCACCGACATCCGCGTCGTCGACCTGAGCACCATCGTCCTCGGGCCGTACGCCACCAGCATCCTCGGCGACATGGGAGCCGACGTGATCAAGATCGAACCGCCGAACGGGGACCTCTATCGCGCCGCACCGCCATCCCGGCATCCGGGAATGGGCGCCCCGTTCCTCACGATCAACCGCAACAAGCGATCGATATGCCTCGACCTCACAGCCAGGCGCGGCTCTGAGGTACTGGGGCGTCTCGTCGACGGCGCAGACGTGGTCATCCACAACATGCGACCACGCGTTGCGACCAAGCTGGGTGTCGACTCGGACACCCTCCGGTCGGGACGCCCGCGTCTCATCCACTGTGCGACGCCCGGTTTCGGAAGCGGCGGTCCAGACGCCGACGCACCCGCCTACGACGACGTGATCCAAGGACGCATCGGGCTCGCCGCCCTTCTGACCGACGACGCCGGGGCACCACGGTTCGCCCCTACGACGATGGCAGACAAGGTGACGGGCCTGGCGGCGGCGATCGCGATCCTGGGTGCGCTCCATCACCGCGATCGAACCGGCCAGGGAACATCCATCGAGGTGCCGATGCTCGAAACGATGGCCGGCTTCATGCTCGCCGAACACATGGGTGGCCGCGCCTTCCACCCACCGCTCGGCAGCCCCGGCTACAACCGCCTTCTCAACCCGCACCGCCGCCCCCACCCCACCAGCGACGGCCACATCGTCTTGCTCCCCTACTCGGAGAGGCACTGGCGGGCGTTGTTCGAACTGACGGACGAGCCCGGCTGGCAGCACGCAGAGTGGGTCTTCGACCCGGAAGAGCGGGCGCTCCGAATCGACGAGTTGTATGCCCTGATTGGGCGGATGATGCCAACGCGAACGACGTCCGCATGGCTCCAACTCCTGGCGGAACGTGACATCCCCGCCGGGCCCGTCGCCTCCCTCGAAGACCTCTTCGACGACCCCCATCTGGAGGCGGTTGGATACTTCCGGACGATCGACCATCCGACAGAGGGCCGGATCTCGAGTCCGGGCCCGTTCGCCGCGTTCACCGGCCTGGACGAGGAGACAGAGCATCCAGCCCCGCAACTGGGAGAACACGGCTCCGAGATCCTCAGCCAAATCGGGTACGACGCCGACGAGATACGAACCCTCACCGCAGACGGAACGGTGCAGCTGCCCGAGTGATCAGTCGTGCTCGCCGACAGAGACGACCATCACCATGGCGGTGTCGTCCGTGTGGGTGATGGTGACGTGGACCTCGGTGATCCCCAGCGTCTCCGCCCGTGCCGCCGCTCGTCCGAACATCCGAACGGTCGGCTTGCCGCCGCCGGTGATCTCGATGTCGGTCCAGGGGATGCGGCGCCACCCGGTTCCCATCGACTTCATGACCGCCTCTTTGCCCGCGAACCGGGCAGCGAGACGTCTGGACGGATTGGCGAAGCGAAGGGCGTACTCCTTCTCGTGTTCGGTGAAGCACCGATCGATGAAACGCGGGTACTTCTGGAACACCCGCTCGATGCGGGCGATCTCTGCGAGGTCGACTCCCAAACCGATGATTCGCATCCCGCGACGGTAGAGCCAACGAAGTCGGAGCACCGCAACCACCGCACCCCGGCCTTCGTGTCATTCCACCGTCACCGTCTTGGCCAGGTTCCGGGGCTTGTCGACGTCGAAGCCCTTCGCCATGGCCACGTGATAGGCGAGAAGCTGCAGCGGAACCACCGAGATGACCGTGCAGATCAGATCGGCGCTGCGCGGCACAGCGATGACAAAATCAGCCAGATCGGCCACTTCCGCCTCATCGCCCTCTTCGACGACCATGACGATCGTCGCACCGCGAGCCTTCATCTCCTGCATGTTCGACAGGGTCTTGGTTCGGACATGGGAGTCGGTGGCCACCCCTACGACGACCACCCCCGGTTCGATCAAGGCGATCGGTCCGTGCTTCATCTCACCTGCGGCATAGCCTTCGGCCCGCACGTAGGCGATCTCCTTGAGCTTGAGCGCCCCTTCCATCGCCACCGGGAAGTCACCGGAGCGGCCGAGGAAGAAGAAGTCACGCACGTCGGACCAGCGGCCGGCCATCTCGACCACCTGATCCTCCATCTGGACCGCCCGCTCGACCTTGGCGGGAAGCGCTTCCAGCTCTTCGATCATCGTTCCGATCCGGCCGGAATCCATCGAACCTCGCACCTGGGCCAGGTAGAGACCGAGCAACTGCATCGCCACGAGCTGAGTCGTGAACGTCTTGGTCGCCGCCACCCCGATCTCCGGACCGGCCCGGGTGTAGAGAACGGCGTCGGCCTCGCGGGCCAGGGCGGAGTCGACGACGTTGGACACTCCGATGAGGGTCGCCCCCTGGGCCTTGGCGTAGCGGACGGCGGCGAGAGTGTCGATCGTCTCCCCGGACTGGGAGATGCCGATCACGAGGCTTCGATCGTCGAGGACGGGATCCCGGTACCGGAACTCCGAGGCGATGTCTATCTCAACCGGCAACCGGGTCCACCTCTCGATGGCGTACTTGGCCATCATCGCCGCGTGGAACGAGGTTCCACAGGCGATCACGAAGACCTTGTCGACCATCCGCAGAATGCGATCCTCGATCTCCAGTTCGCGCAGGGTGATCCGGTCGGAACTCTCGATCCTGCCACGCAGGGTGTCTGCGATGGCAGTGGGCTGTTCGTGGATCTCCTTGAGCATGAACGTGTCGTAGCCGCCCTTCTCGGCTGCCTCGAGGTCCCATTCGACCTCTCGCTCCTTGGGGGTGAGTTCGGTTCCGTCCACGTGGGTCACCCGAATTCCGTCGGGGCGCAACTCGACCACGTTGTCTTCGTCGAGCACGACCATCCGCCTGGTGTGTTCGAGGAATGCGGGAATGTCGGAGGCGAGGAAGTTCTCGCCATCGCCCAACCCCACCACGAGCGGCGAACCCCGTCGCGCGCCGACGATCAGGTTCGGGTCGTCGCTCCGCATCACGCCCAACGCCAGTGCTCCGTCTGCGACGGACATCACGTGGCGCACGGCGTCCCCGAGATCCATGTCTGCGCGCTCTTCGAGGAGGTGCGCGACGACCTCGGTGTCGGTGTCGGAGACGAATGTGTGGCCCCGTTCGACCAGCCCCGCCTTGAGTTCGGCCCAGTTCTCCACGATCCCGTTGTGGACGACCGCGACGGTCCCGTCACATCCGAGGTGCGGGTGAGCATTGCGCGAGTTGGGAGCACCGTGGGTCGCCCACCGCGTATGGCCGATCCCTGAGATGGCGTCCGAGTGATTCGCTCCTTCGAGCGCCTCGGACAGTTCTCCGATCCGGCCGGCACGCTTGACGATCTCTATTTCCGAGCCGGAGTTGAGGGCAACCCCGGCCGAGTCGTATCCGCGGTACTCGAGTCGTTCGAGCCCCGGCATCAGGATGTCGAGCGGTGGTTTCGGCCCGACATATCCAACGATTCCACACATGGGAATCCTCCTCGTGAGAGTGCGCGCGTCACCACGCGACGAGTGGGTGGGACAGCCGGAGACGACAGTCCGAGTGGAGGCGTCCGACGTGCGACGTCCGCTTCTCGAATCTGTCTCCACTTCACCTGCGGCTCTGTTCCGGGATCGCTCCCGGGTTTTCTCCGCACATGTCACGACCGTGGAACGGCCGGGAAGGCATCCGCCGAATGTTTCGATGACCTTCCACCTCGTCACCTCTCGTCCGAGAGGTCTGGCGCTCAAATGTGTTGTCCCGGCTGGGATGGGCGTGCTGTGTCCTGTGGTCCTCCTTCGTTCAGCCGAGCGCGCTTCGGACGGTCTCGGCGAGAGCATCAGCATAGCGTTCGGCGTCGGCTGCACGAGACGCTTCGACCATCACCCGAACGAGCGGCTCGGTGCCGGATGCACGGATCAGCACCCTGCCCTCGTTCCCCAATTCGCTCTCCGCCTGTCGCACGGCATCCCAGATCTCGTCGGCGCCGTCGAGGCGAGCCTTGTTTTCGACTTCGACGTTCAAGAGCCGCTGAGGGTAGGTGACCATTGCCTCATCGCTCAGTTCGGCCAGGCTGCGCCCTGAGCCGGCCACCACCTCGAGCAGCCGGATTCCCGTGAGCAGGCCGTCGCCGGTGCGACCCCGGTCGAGGAAGATCACATGCCCCGACTGTTCGCCGCCGAGGATCGCCTTGCGGGCGTTCATCGCCTCGAGGACATACCGGTCCCCGACGTTCGTCGTGACCACTTCGATGCCGGCCTCCTGCATCGACCGCATGAACCCGAGGTTCGCCATCACCGTGGTGACGACCAGGCCGTTCTTGAGCTTGCCGCCCCGATGCCAGTGCCGGGCGATGATCGCCATGATGCGGTCGCCGTCCACGATGCGACCCTTCTCGTCACTGGCGATCAGACGGTCTCCGTCGCCGTCGAAGGCGAGGCCGATCTCGCCCTTGGCGGCCTTCGCCACGGTGGACGGATGGGTCGCCCCAAAGCCGTCGTTGATGTTGAGTCCGGTCGGCTCCGCCCCGATCACCGAGACATCGGCCTTGAGCGACTCGAACAGGGCGGGAGCGGCCTGGTAGGCGGCCCCATGGGCGCAGTCGAGCGTCACACTGATCCCCGTGAACGAGTACGACGCGTCGCGTGCCAGATCGGTGACGTACTGATCGAGCGCATCGTGCAGACGAAGTCGGGTCCCGACCCCCCCGCCGTAGGGAACGGTTGCCGTCCCTGGATTCTTGAGCCTCGCCTCGATGCGCTCCTCTTCGGCGTCACCGAGCTTCGATCCGAGCTTGTCGAGGAACTTGATCCCGTTGTCGGCCGCCGGATTGTGCGAGGCGCTCACGATCACGCCCATCTCCGCCGAGCCCTTGTTCGTCAGATGGGAGATCGCCCCTGAGGGCATGACACCGATATCGATCGTATCCAACCCCACTGA
Source organism: Acidimicrobiia bacterium (assembly GCA_040902855.1). Classification (GTDB taxonomy): domain Bacteria; phylum Actinomycetota; class Acidimicrobiia; order Spongiisociales; family ZC4RG35; genus DATHWB01. The sequence goes on from JBBDWN010000059.1 coordinate 12,982, forward strand.
CTGGAAACCGGCCTGGATGGCCATCGACAGCATCTCACCGGAACGCCGGGTGTCGCGTCCCACGACAACCGGACCGTGAGACAGAAGCGACCCCGCAGCCCGCCCCAGATCGAGGGCGAGATGCGGGGTCAGCTCGAGATTGGCGACGCCTCTGACACCATCCGTCCCGAAGAGACGGGCGCCTGAACCGAAGGCCATCAGCGCTTGGTGTACTGAGGTGCCCGACGGGCCTTACGCAGGCCGTACTTCTTGCTCTCGACGACGCGATCGTCACGAGAGAGCATTCCGGCCGCCTTGAGTGTCGGACGCAGGTCAGGCTCCAACACGATCAGTGCCCGGGCGATGCCGAGTCGAAGAGCGTCGGACTGGCCAGTGGTGCCACCGCCGTGCAGCGTGGCATCGAGGTCGTAGCGACCGACCATGTTGGTGATCTGCAGCGGCTCCATGACACGCATCCGGGTGGCCATGGTCGGGAAGAACTGCTCGAGCGGCTTGCCGTTGAGAACGACGGCCCCGCTGCCGTCGCGCAGACGGACACGTGCGACGGACGCCTTGCGACGGCCGGTGGCCTGGACGAGGGGTTTCGACATCAGGACTCAGCCTTTCGGATGGGGAGTTCCCGCACCTGCGGCATCTGTGCCTGGTGGGGATGGTCGGGGCCGGCGTAGACCTTCAGCTTCGACGCCATCTTGCGACCGAGCTTGTTCTTGGGAAGCATCCCCTTGACAGCTCGCTCGATGACCTGGGTGGGTCGACGGACGAGCAGGGCCTCGAAGGTCTCCTCCTTGAGCCCGCCGGGGAATCCGGAGTGGCGGTAGTAGATCTTCTCCTGGCTCTTGTCGGAGGTGATCGCCACCTTCGAAGCGTTGACCACGATCACGTGGTCGCCACCGTCGACGTGGGGGGCGAAGGTCGGCTTGTGCTTTCCGCGGATCAACTGAGCGACCTCGGACGCGAGGCGGCCGAGGGGCAGATCCGTGGCGTCGACGACCCACCACTCGTGGGTGAGGTCGGACGACTTTGGTGAGAATGTCTTGTTGTTCATCGCTATCCAGACGGTCGTCGGTAGCCCGCTTTTCGGGCAAGGGGGATCGACTGGGATCTCGGTGGGAAACGAGATGCTTCCGATCGGAAGCGCCGCCAGGATACGCCGTCCCCGCCCCCCGCGCCAAACGTGATCCGTTGCTACCCAGGGTTAGATCGGACTCCTGCGTCCGATCCAGCCCACGGAAGCCAGAGCGACGCCGAACCGTGGGCTCCAGGGGCCCTCCAGGGGCCCCGTGAACCCTGGGTTTGCGGGGCCCTCAGTAGTCGACTTGCCAGAGGACGAGGCCGGAGGGTGGGGCGGGGCTGGGGACGACCCCGCGGTCCCGGGCGGCGAGCACTTCCGCCACCGTGTCAGGGGAGCGGCGGCCGCGTCCCACCTCGACCAAGAAACCCGTGAGGCTACGGACCATCTGGTGACAGAAGGCCTTCGAGCGAATCTCGAAGATGACCGTGTCGTCTTCGGACCGGCGCACAGACGACTCGAAGACCGTGCGCACCGTCGCCCGCCCGTCCTTGCGCCGACAGAACGTGGCGAAGTCCCGTTCGCCCACGAAACCGGACGCGGCGCCATCCATCGCCTCGACGTCGAGACGCTGGGGAACGTGCCACGTCGTGTGCCTTCGCAGCGGGTCCCCCACCGCCGCGTCCAACAGGTGATATCGATAGGTCCGCGCCGTCGCATCGAAGCGAGCCGAAAAACCTTCTTCGACCTTGGTACACGCAGTCGCGACCACTTCAGGACCGAGCATCGAGGTGGTAGCTCGGAACACCTGGGACGGCGGGACATCACGGTCCGCACCGAAACTCACCACCTGATGCCGTGCGTGCACTCCGGTGTCGGTCCTCCCTGCAACCGCCAGCGTCACGTGCTGTTGGAAGACTCGGGCAAGCGCATCCTCAAGCACGCCCTGGACCGTCCGCACGTCGCCGGCCTGGCGAGCGAACCCGTGAAACCCCGAGCCGTCATAGGAGAGATCAAGTCGATAGTGCGGCAACTCAGAACATTCCGAACAAGGCGGAAGCGGCCGTGAACGGCAGACGGAAGATCGCCTGGACCATCAGCATGAAGGCGAGGCCGACGAGGACCGCCAGGAATGCGTTCTTCGGGGTCGACGACGCAGCCTCCTGTGTCGCACGTGTCAGCACTGCGATATACCAGACCAGCGCGATCACCGGAACGATGGGGATCGGAACGACGAACGCGAGGGTCGGGAGATAGGCGAGACCGTGAGTGGCCATCATCGTCTGGATGCCGCCGCCCGTCTTGAAGAGACGGGTTGATGCGAACCAGGTGGCGGCGGCGAGAATCAGCCAGGAGGCGACGGCAGAGATCGCGGTCTGGAGGAGAGCAGGAATCGAAGCGATCGACACCGACGCTCGGGTGAGGGCGACGATGAGAAAAGACGCGACAGCCACCGATGCCACGACGATGACTCCGTCGGCGGTGGCGTCGTCGTCCCAGAACACCTCGGCGAATGCCTTCCGGTCCAGCATGGCGCCGCGAACTGCACGGGTGAAGATCTTCTTCATAGGGTGGAGTCAGGCTAGTTCGAGCTGCGCAACCCGAGCTTGCGAGCCGGTCGGGCAACGGACTCTTCGAGTGTGAGCGCGTCTGACAGCGGCCACCAGCGGGCATCATCCGCCCCTTCTCCGACGACAAGCACCTCCGAGTCGGCGGTGAAGGCCACTCGCACGTCGTGATGCAGGTGCTGCGGGACGTCGTGACGGGCAGGAAAGACATGGATGTCGACATCACACAGCCACGGCTGGTCACTCGGCCCGACTCCGATCTCCTCGCGCACCTCCCTGAGTGCAGCCTCGGTGATCGAGTCATCCTCGTCTTCGACGTGCCCCCCGGGCTGGAGCCATCGGCCGATCTTGCTGTGGAGGATCAGAGCGATGGCGGGTTCGGTCGGGTGGAGCACGAAGGCAGAGGCCGTGATGTGGCCGGGGTCGAAGTGGCCGGCCGACAACGCGTCGGGCCGTTCGAGCAAGGCGCGCACGGCGTCCACCCCCTCCTGCTCGTTTCCGTCGAATGGTTTGTACCCGGCCAACATGGCGCGCAGGTCGTCGCCGATCGGTCCGCTCATCCCCTTCGCAGCTTCACGTGCTGAACCCCATGGTCGGAAGCCTTGTGCAAGATCAGCGTGGCCCGCTCCCTGGTGGGGAGGATGTTCTCTTCGAGGTTCACCTCGTTGATCTCCCGCCAGATTCGACGACCCTCTTCGAGGGCGACCTGGTCGGTCAGACCGGCGTAACGGTGGAAGTACGACGCTTCGTCGCGAAACGCGGTATCACGCAAGGTGAGGAAGCGGTCCAGATACCACTCACCGATGTGGTCGGGATCGGCATCCACGTAAATGGAAAAGTCGAAGTAGTCGGAGACATACGTCCCGGTGCCTCCGCCCTGCAACACGTTGAGCCCTTCGAGAATCACGATCTGCGGCTGCTGAACGATGCGCTCCTGGTCGGGAAGAATGTCGTAGGTGAGGTGGGAGTAGATCGGCGCCCGCACTTCCGGCACGCCGGCCTTCAGATCCGTGACGAATTGCAGGAGGCGCCGCCGATCGTAGGACTCCGGGAAGCCCTTGCGATGCATGATCCGGCGCTCTTCGAGCACGGCGTTCGGGTAGAGGAAGCCGTCGGTCGTGACGAGATCGACCGATGGATGATCGGGCCACCGCGACAGAAGCATCTGCATGATGCGGGCAATCGTCGACTTCCCGACGGCGACCGAGCCGGCAATTGCGATGACGTACGGCACCGGTTCGGTCGGTCGACCGAGGAAAGTGTCGGTGACGCTGAAGAGTGCCTGGGAGGCGCGAACGTAGAGGTTGAGCAGACGCGAGAGCGGCAGATAGATCGTCTCGACCTCAGCGGTGGACAGTTCGACGTTGATCCCCCGGATCTTCTCGATGTCGTCGTCGGTCAAGGTCATCGGCGTCGTCGCGCGCAGCGACGCCCACTGTTCACGATCGAATTCGATGTAGGGGGAGACGGACCCGTTCACGACCGCAGAGGCTAATGGGCCCGCAGCAACCAGCGGACTGCCCGCTCGTTCCGATGGCTGGGTCACAGGGCTTCGCCCACGACGAGATCCCGGACACACCGAGGCCCCCGGGTGGTGCCGGGGGCCTCAGTGATCTTGGATGTTCGAACGGTCAGACGAGTTCGATGACCGCCATCTCCGCACCATCGCCGCGGCGAGGGCCGAGCTTGGTGATACGGGTGTAGCCGCCGGGACGGTCGACATACTGCGGAGCCACCTCGTCGAACAACTTCGTGACGACGGCGTTGTTCGTGATGGTCCGCAACACGATGCGGCGAGAGTGAAGGTCGCCCTTACGCGCCTTGGTGATCATCTTCTCGGTCAAAGGGCGGACCGCCTTGGCCTTGGCCAGCGTGGTCTCCACCTTGCCGTCGTTGATCAGCGACGTCGCCAGGTTGGCGAGGATCTTCTTCTCGTGCTGAGGCGAATGCCCCAGACGGGGACCCTTACGCGGCCGTGGCATCAGGAACCGCCACCGTCGGCAAGCGAGAGTCCGAGTTCGTCGAGCTTCGCCGCCACCTCTTCGAGGCTCTTCTGGCCGAAGTTGGTGATGTTGAGCAGGTCGTCCCCGGTGCGCTGGACGAGTTCACCGACCGTCTTGATCTGCGCCCGGCGCAGGCAGTTGCGGGGACGCTCGGACAGGTCGAGGGCTTCGATCGGCAGTTCAAGGTCGGGCGAGCCTGAAGACTCGGTCTGCACCTCACCCAGTTCGAGTCCGACACCCTCACCGAGGTCGGCGAAGAGGTTCAGAAGCTCGCGGAGTGTCTTGCCGGCAGAGGAAACGGCCTCGCCCGGGTTGATGGCCCCGTTGGTCTCGATGTCGAGGATCAGCTTGTCGAAGTTGGTCATCTGACCGACCTGGGTGTTCTCGACCGAGTAGGCGACCTTGCGCACCGGCGAAAAGATCGAATCGATCGGGATGAGACCGATCGAACCGGAGCCCTTGTTGGACTCGGCGGTCCGATACCCGACGCCGGGGGCGACGGTCATCTCCATCTCGAGGCGTCCTGACGCCGACAGGGTGGCGATCACCAGATCGGGGTTGACGATCTCGATGCCCGCAGGGACTTTCAGGGCACCTGCCTTCACTTCACCGGCACCCTTGGCCGACAGGTAAAGCGTGTGCTCGTCGATGCCTTCCATGCGCACGACGATCTGCTTGATGTTGAGAATGATGTCGACGACGTCTTCGACCACTCCATCGATGGTCGAGAACTCGTGCTGCACACCTTCGATCTGAATCGAAGTGACGGCGGCACCGGGGATGCGGGACAGCAGCGTACGGCGCAGGGTGTTGCCCAGCGTGTATCCGAAACCCGGCTCGAGCGGTTCGACGACGAACCGAGAGCGGGTGTCGTTGAGCTGCTCCTCCTGAATCTGGGGGCGTTGAACGATCAGCACTGTGAGACCTCTCTCTCGGAGGGTTATTTGGAGTAGAGCTCGACGATCAACTGTTCGTTGATCGCTGTGTCGATCTGTGCCCGGGAGGGCAGATCACGGATGGTCACCTTGCGGGCCGTGTGATCGACATCGAGCCATTCGGGGATGACGAAGCCGAGGGTGTCGACGCTGTGCTGGATCACCAGCAGGTCTTTCGACGCTTCCTTGGCCGTCACCACATCGCCTTGGCGGACGCGGTAGGAGGGGACGTCCACTTTCGAACCGTTGACCTGGAAATGGCCGTGGTTGACGAGCTGTCGGGCCTGCGGCCGGGTGGCCGCAAGACCAGAGCGCCAGACGACATTGTCGAGGCGGGTCTCGAGCAAACGCAGCAGATTCTCACCGGTCACACCGGGCTGACGGGCAGCGAGGTGGTAGTAGATGCGGAACTGCTTCTCGAGCACGCCGTACATCATGCGGAGCTTCTGCTTCTCACGAAGCTGGATGAGGTAGTCCGACTCCCTGATGCGGCCGCGGCCGTGGTCACCGGGAGGATACGGACGACGGTCGACCGGACATTTCTTGGACTGGCACAGCGGCGTACGCGCTCGGCGGCACGCCTTGTGGCGGGGTCCTGTGTAACGAGCCATCGTTCAACCCCTCCGGCGCTTCTTGGGACGGCAGCCGTTGTGCGGGATCGGGGTCACGTCCTTGATGAACGAGACTTCGATCCCCATGTTCTGCAGGGTGCGGACGGCGGTGTCACGACCCGAACCGGTGCCGCTCACGATGACGTCGAGCTTGCGGATCCCGTGTTCGCCGGCACGACGGGCTGCTTCTTCGGCAGCCACCTGTGCGGCGTACGGGGTCGACTTGCGTGAGCCCTTGAATCCGACGGATCCGCCGGACGTCCATACGACGGTGTTCCCGCCCTGGTCGCTGATGTTGATGATCGTGTTGTTGAAGCTGGCCTTGATGTGGGCCACGCCGTGCGAGATGTTCTTTCGCTCACGGCGGCGGACGCGCTTCGCTCCTGGTGCTGGCTTTGCCATTCGCGCCCTCCTACTTCTTCAGTTTCTTCTTGCCGGCGATGGCGGCGCGCTTGCCCTTGCGCGTACGCGCATTGGTGTGGGTGCGTTGGCCGTGCACCGGCAGTCCGCGACGATGGCGGATTCCCTGGTAGCTGCCGATCTCGATCTTGCGTTTGATGTTCTGCTGCACCTCGCGGCGCAGGTCGCCTTCGACGGTGTAGCTCTGATCGATGTAGCGGCGGATCTTCGCCGTCTCGTCGTCGGTCAGATCCCGGACTTTGGTGCCGGGGTCGATACTCAGCGATTCGCAGATCTGCTGAGCACGGGTCAAACCGATTCCGAAGATGTACGTGAGGCCGATCTCGAGCCGCTTGTCGCGGGGGAGGTCGACGCCTGCAATACGCGCCATGGGATCAGCCCTGCCGCTGCTTGTGGCGGGGGTTCTCGCAGATCACCCAGACCCGGCCACGCCGGCGGATGATGCGACACTTCTCGCACATCTTTTTTGTTGAAGGACGAACCTTCATCTCACACTCCATCTCGGCCGTCACGGCCGCCGCCATATCGACAACATGGTCATTCTCGGCCCCTGGTGTGGCCCGGCGGTAGGCATACGGCACGACATGCGATCGCCTCGAGAGGAGATTGGAGTCGGACCGAAAGGACCCACGTACCGCGTCCATCAGACTTGTCTTCAGACGCGAACGACCGGAGACCGGATCCGGAATGGTAGACGATCAGCCGTTACGGGCAAATCTGGCACTCACCCTGCGCCCTCGAGGGCTTTCCGGGAACTGGCAGAGCGCGACTGAGAAACTGTGCGGATCAGGCCTGCCTTTCCCCGGACCCGTTTACGCCTCACTCGCGACGGGTGACGAGGAAGCTCTCGTCTTGGAACCACACCCCGCCATGCGACTCGACGACCTTGCGGGTGATGTCGAGATATGTGCCGGTGGCCATCGCCTCGGATAGGCGGCGCTCGTCAATCTGAGCCACGTAGGCGGCGGAGGTGAACGCCGCCACCAGCGACGAGGTTCCGATGTGTTCGATCTCTTGGGAGGGCATCGTGTGCATCGAATATCGGAAGATCGATTCGGCGTCGTCCAACTCCCAGAACTCGAAGTCGTCGGTGCCCAATTGACGTTTGGCCTCGGTGACGACCTGACTGCGGCCAAACGGGAACGGATCCTCGTCGGGCCACACGCCTTTGACGATGTCGCACCCGGGATCGCCTCCGTAGGACTGGATCCCCACAAGCCTGCCACCGGGGGCAAGGGCGGTGGCGAGGGGCACGAGCACGGTGCGGACCTTTCTCTCCACAGGTGTCTTCGCCCGGTACGCCTGGGACATGACGATCAGGTCGTACCCGTCGTCGTGACCGGTTCGCTTGGGGATCGTCGACTCGAGGATGAACCGTCGGTCCTCCCGGTAGAGCACGAGCACGGCAGGGTGGCGGTGGATGGGGTTGCCGGTCGTTGGCGACGTATCCACCGGCCAGTCCTCGGCCAGGGTGTCGAACAAGCCGCGGATCTGGGAGGAGAACTCGTGCGAGGTCTCGCCGCGGAGGGCGACTTCGGTCCAGCGGACGGGCTCACCGTCGGCGGGGCGAAGCTGCGGGGCCTCGCTGAACTTCATGTTGGTCACGACGAAGACCAACTCGGGGTGCTCGATGAAGCGGTCGGGGAGACGCATGAGCGCCTGGCGCACGTCTTCGATCGAGATCTCCTTGGCGACCACCAACCAGGGGATGTGGGGCTCGTCGACGTGGATGCGTCGCATGAGGTGGTCGAGCACCGACGCGTCACCCATGCCTGCGTCGAACACGCGGAGTCCGGGTTGGCGGATCGTCAGGTGGTCGACTTCACGTCCAAGCCTGTCCGCCACGACCTTCTTCTCGTCCGTGGCGTGGACGAACATCGTGTACGCAGCGCGGGTGTCGAAGAAGCGCTGCTCGTCAGAGGGAGTGGTCATGGAAGACCATTGTCGCGCACGGCCGAGGTCACGCGCTTCCGCGGGCTGGATCGGACGAATGAGTCCGATCTAACCCTGGGTAGGAACGGACTTCAGGGTGGCGTCGGTGGGGAGGGTGGTGACGACCGGGCCGTCGGGTGTGATGCAGACGGTGTGCTCCCAGTGGGCGGACAGCGAACCATCCGCAGTCCGCACGGTCCACTCGTCGTCGTCGACCTTCGTTCCCGCTCCGTCGAGGTTGAACATCGGCTCGATGCAGAGGGCCATGCCCTTGCGCAGCCTCAGACCCTTGCCTGCCGTCCCGTAGTTCGGAATCTGAGGCTCCTCGTGCATCTGGCGCCCGATTCCGTGACCGACATACTCTTGGACGATCCCGTAGCCGCCGGCCACACCGACCGCTTCGACCGCGGCCCCGATGTCTCCGACCCGCTTGCCGTGCTCGACCTGGGCGATCCCCGCCCACAGGGCGCGCTCGGTCGTGTCGATGAGACGCTCCGCCTCGTCGGACACCTCGCCGACGGCCATCGTGAAGGCGGCATCGCCGTGATACCCCTCGTAGATGGCACCCGAGTCGATCGACAGAATGTCGCCGTCCCGCAGCTGGTAGTCGGTCGGTATCCCATGGACGATCACGTCGTTGGGGGAAGCGCAGATCGTGGCGGGGAAACCGTGATAGCCCAGGAAAGACGGGGTGCACCGGTGGGCATCGAGCACCTTGCGTGAGATCTCGTCCAGTTCGAGCATCGAGACGCCCGGCTTGGCCGCTTCCCGGACGGCGGCGTGGACGGCGGCGACACAACGGCCGGCCACGGCCATCAGCTCGAACTCGCGGGACGACTTGATGGTGATCATCAGGCGTCGAGGGCGGAAAGCACCCTGGTGGTGATCTCTTCGATGTCGCCTTCGGCATCGACCCGACGTACGAGACCCCGCTCCTCGTACCGTCCGATGAGCGGTTCGGTCTGCTCGCGGTAGACCTCGAGCCGCGTGCGGATCGTCTCTTCGGTGTCGTCGGCGCGTCCCCGTTCGAGCATGCGCGTGACCACCTCATCCGTGTCGATCTCGAAGAGGACGACGGCGTCGAGCCCAGTATCGCCCAGGAAGTCGTCGAGGGCTTCGGCCTGCGGGACGGTCCGCGGGAATCCGTCGAGGATGTATCCGTCGGCGGCGTCCGGGAGAGCGATCCGAGCTTCGAGCATCTCGATCACGATGCCGTCGGACACATACCCGCCTGACTCCATGATCTCGTTGACGCGACGTCCGAGAGCGGTGCTGTCGTCGAGGGCGCGGAACATGTCGCCGGTCGAAACGTGGGCGATGCCGAGTTTGTCGGCGACCCGATCTGCTTGCGTGCCCTTCCCGGCGCCGGGAGGGCCCACGAACAGCAACTTCACGACAAGATGCCTTCGTAGTTGCGCATCGTGAGCTGGCTCTCGATCTGCTTCATCGTCTCGAGGGCAACACCGACGACGATGAGAATCGACACACCGGAGAAGCTGATGGCGATGTTCCAGATCAACCCGGCGATCGCAGGCAGCACCGAGATGGTGGCCAGGAACAGCGAACCCGGGAGTGTGATCCGGTTGAGCACGTGACCGAGGTGGGCAGAGGTCTGCCGTCCGGGACGGACGCCGGGGATGAATCCGCCCTGACGCTGGATCATCTCGGACTGCTTCACGGGATCGAACTGGATCGCCGTGTAGAAGTACGTGAAGAACACGATCAGGGCGAACAGCACGATGACGTACCAGATCGAAATTTGACCGCCGGCGCCTCCACCGAGGTTGACGTCGACCCACGTGCGGATCTGGGAGATGATGCGGCCGTCGCTGGGAATCGCAGTCACCACCAGCGCAGGGAACAACATCACCGAGGTCGCGAAGATCACCGGGATGACGCCGGCCGTGTTGACCTTGATCGGGATGTACGTGGACTGTCCGCCCATCACCCGGCGACCGCGGACCCGCTTGGCGAACTGGATCGGGATGCGACGCTGGGCCTGGTCCATGTAGATGATGGCGACGATCATCAGCACGAAGATCAGCATGATCACGGTGAATCGAATCCACAGTCCGACCGCCGCTGTTTGACCCCAGATCTGACCGAAGACAAACGGGAACTGGGACAGGATGGAAACGAAGATCAGCAGCGACATGCCGTTGCCGACACCGCGCTGGGTGATGAGCTCGCCGAGCCACATGACGAACGCCGTACCTGCGGTCATCGTGAGCACGATCAGCGCCACGAGACCCGGGCTGTAGTTCGGAATCAGGTCGATGCCGTTGGTGAACGTCCCGACATGGAAGAGGAACGTGAAACCGGTGGACTGGATCAGCGCCAGGACGACCGTCATGTAGCGGGTCCACTGCGTGATGACCTTGCGACCCGACTCGCCCTCCTCCTGCAGCGCCTGCAGACGCGGGATGACGACCGCGAGCAGCTGCATGATGATCGACGCCGTGATGTACGGGAGGATTCCCAGAGCGAAGACCGACAGCTGCTCGAGTGCGCCGCCGGAGAAAAGGTTGAGCAACCCGTAGATGCCGCCGACCTGCTGTTGGGCCTGGAAGAGCCTCAGGTTCTCGAGGTCGATCCCCGGGACCGGGATCGTCGCGCCAAGCCGGTACACGGCGAACATGGCGATCGTGAAGAGGATCTTCCGGCGCAGGTCCGGGATGGCGAACATGTGCCGGTAGATGGAGAGAACATTCATGGGGTCAGCATCCGGGAGATCGGGGTTTCGAGTGTTGGGGATCGGCGGGTGACGGGGCGAGGGCCAGACCCGAATTCGCCATCGTACCCGGCGTCAAAACAAGTACGGACCGGTCGAACCGTCTCACTCGTTGACGAGCGAGACGGTTCCGCCGGCTGATTCAATCTTCTCGCGAGCGGCGCCGCTCACGGCATCGGCGTGAACGGTGAGGGCATGGGCGATCTCGCCCTCGCCGAGCACCTTCACGCGGCCCTTGTGCTTGACGAGACCTCGCACCTTCAAGTCCTCGATCGTCACCGTCGCCCCGGCCGGATAGGCCTCGGCGAGCGTGCCGACATTGATGATGGCGAAGTACTCCTTGTTGATGTTGGTGAATCCACCGAGCTTGGGGATCCGACGGGCCAAGGGCATCTGGCCGCCTTCGAATCCTGGGCGCAGCGAGCTGCGGGCCTTGAGACCCTTCGTGCCGCGTCCTGCGGTCTTGCCTCGGCGTCCGCCTTCACCGCGACCGACCCGGATCTTGGCCTTCTTCGACCCGGGGGCAGGCACCAGGTGGTGCAGTTTGAGCTGTTCCTTATCCGACATCAGTGCTCCTCGACCTCGATGAGGTGACGGACGGCGTGCAGCATGCCTCGCACGTCCGGCGTGTCATCGTGTTCGACGGTGTGGTTGATGCGACGGAGCCCAATGGCCCGCATCGTCGCCCGGGTCTTCGGCTTCTCACCGATGAGACCCTTCTTCTGTGTGACTTTCAGCTTCTTGGCCATGTCCTACTCCTCAGGACCCCGCCCGCATCGACTCGGTCGAGCGGTAGGCGGCGAGCAGGGCGGGTGGGACGAAATCCTCCGGCTGCTTGCCTCTGCCTCGCGCGACCTCGTCGGGACGACGCTGGCTGGTGAGGGCATTCATGGTGGCGCGGGCGACGTTGAGGTGGGTCGGCGAGCCGAGCGACTTCGCCAGCGCGTCCTTCACCCCGGCCGCCTCCAGGATCTGGCGCACGGCACCACCGGCAATGACGCCGGTACCGGGAGCGGCAGGCTTGATGAACACCCGCGACGCATCATGGTTTCCGGTGTTCTGATGGATGATCGTCGTGCCGGCCATCGGAATGGTCACCATCGACTTGCGCCCGATCTCCATCGCCTTCTGGATGGCGGCGGGAACTTCCTTGGCCTTGCCATAGCCGACACCGACCTTGCCGTTGTTGTCGCCGACGACGACGAGGGCGGTGAAAGAAAACCTGCGTCCACCCTTCACGACCTTGGCCACCCGGTTGATCTGGATGACGCGCTCGTCGAATCCGCTCTGATCTCTGTCTCGATCGCTCATCTCAGAACTCCAAACCTGCATCGCGGGCACTGTCGGCCAAAGCCTTCACCCGTCCGTGGAACCGGTACCCGCCCCGATCGAATACGACCGTCGAAATGCCGGCGTCCTTGGCGCGCTCGGCGACGAGCTTGCCGACTTCCCCCGCCGTGTCCACGGTGAGGGTCTTGGTCCGCAGCCCATCCTCCTGCGATGAGGCGGCTACCAGGGTGGTGCCGCTCTCGTCGTCGATGACCTGGGCGTAGATGTAACGGTTGGAGCGGTACACGGCCAGACGCGGCCTGGCTGTGGTCCCGCGAAGGTTCTTGCGGACCCGGGCGTGACGCCGCTTGCGGGCATCATTGCGTGCTCGCATCAGCGACCTGCCTTTCCTGCCTTGCGGCGAACCTGCTCGCCGGCATACCGCACGCCTTTGCCCTTGTAGGGCTCCGGCGGACGGATCTTCCTGATGTTGGCGGCAACCTGGCCGACCAGTTCTTTGTCGATACCGACGATGGAAACCTTGGTGGGCTCGGGCACTTCGAAGGTGATGCCGTCCGGGGCAGTCACCGAAACCGGGTGCGAAAAGCCGAGCTGCAACTCGATGTCGTTGCCTTTGAGCGCGGCGCGGTATCCCACGCCGACGATCTCCAGTTCGCGACGGAAGCCTTCGGCGACCCCGGTCACCATGTTGGCGAGCAGGGCCCGGCTGAGACCGTGCAGCGCGCGCGATTCGCGTTCGTCGTCCTGCCGGGTGACCGTGGCGGTTCCGTCTTCGAAGGAGATCACAACCCGCTCGTGGAACTCGCGGGAGAGTTCGCCCTTGGGGCCCTTCACGGAGACCGTGTTGCCGTCGAGTTTGAGCTCGACCGACGAGGGCACCTCGACGGGCATCTTGCCTACACGACTCATGTCACCACACCTCTGCCATGATCTCGCCGCCGAGGCGACGCCGGCGCGCCTCCCGGTCGGTGATGAGTCCCTGCGAGGTGGAGACGATCGCCACACCCAGGCCGCCCTGGACCCGCTGGATCTCGGCCGCTCCCTTGTAGACCCGGTGACCGGGCTTGGAGATGCGGCGCAGACCCTGGATGACGGGAGCGCGACGCTCGCCGTACCGCAGGACGAGCATGAGTTCGCTGCCCGGATTGGCCTGCTTGACCTCGTAGCGGTCGATGAAACCTTCCGAGGCGAGCACCCTGGCGAGAGCTTCCTTGGTCTTCGAAGCAGGGATAGTCACCCTCTCGTGGCCAACGGCCACGGCGTTACGGATACGGGTGAGCATGTCTGCGATGGGATCGGTCATCATGATCTACCACGACGCCTTTCGCACACCGGGCAGCTCGCCGACACTGGCAAGCTGCCGCACACAGATACGGCACATCCCGAAGTCGCGCAGGTACCCGCGCGGCCGTCCGCACCGCTTGCAGCGGTTGTACTCGCGCACCTTGAACTTGGCGGGTCGCTTGTGCTTTTCGATCAATGCTTTTCTAGCCATCTGAAATCCTCCTAGACCTGGGCGCCCTGCTTGCGGAATGGGAACCCGAAGGCGGCCAGAAGGGCACGGGCTGCCTCGTTGTCGTTGGTGGTCGTGCAGATGGTGATATCCATCCCGCGAGTCGCCGTGACCTGGTCGAAGGAGATCTCGGGGAACACCAACTGCTCGGTGAGTCCGAAAGTGTAGTTGCCTCGTCCGTCGAAGGAATCCGGGTTCAGCCCGCGGAAGTCCCTGATCCGGGGGATGGCGATCGCCAGCAGGCGATCGAAGAACTCCCACATCCGGTCGCCCCGCATCGTCACGGACACGCCGACGGCCACGCCTTCGCGCAGCTTGAAGCCGGCGATCGACTTGCGAGCCTTGTTCACCCTCGGCTGCTGACCGGTGATGATCGCCAGCTCGTTGGTGGCATCGTCGATGCGCTTCTTGTCGGTGAGGGCGTCGCCGACGCCCATGTTCACGACGATCTTGGAGAAGCGCGGAATCTCCATGACGTTGGCGAGACCCAACTCCTCTTTGAGCGCCGGTGCGATCTCGGTGTTGTAGCGGGCTTTGAGGCGCGGCATGTCGCTCACAGCTCACCCCCGCACTTCACGCAGACGCGGATCTTGCCCTTCTTGGGGTCGATCTTCGCTCCGATGCGGGTCGGGCCGCACGCCTTGCACATGATCATCACGTTCGAGACGTGAATGGGCATGTCCTTGTCGACGATCCCGCCGCTGTTCGGCTGCTGAGGGTTGGATCGAGTGTGACGCTTGGCCACGTTGACGCCTTCCACGAGCACCTTGTCGGCGTCCGGGTAGACCCGCTCGATTCGCGATTCGGTACCGGCGTCCTTGCCGGAGATGACCATCACCCTGTCACCGGTCTTGAGTTTCATCAGAGCACCTCCGGGGCGAGGGAGACGATCCGCATGAACTTCCTGTCGCGCAACTCCCGCGCGACCGGCCCGAAGATTCGGGTCCCGCGCGGCTGGCTGTTGGCGTCGATGATCACACAGGCGTTGTCGTCGAACCGGATGTAGGTGCCGTCGGACCGACGGCGCTCTTTGGTGGTCCGGACGACGACCGCCTTGACGACCTCGCCCTTCTTGACGTTTCCACCGGGGGTCGCTTCCTTGACGGCGCCGACGATGACATCGCCCAGCGTCGCGTAGCGACGACGGCTGCCACCGAGCACCCGGATGCAGAGCACCTCGCGCGCCCCTGAATTGTCGGCCACCTTCAGGCGGCTCTCTGTCTGGATCATCTGGCACGCTCCACCACTTCGACCACGCGCCAGCGCTTCTGCTTGCTGAGCGGCTTGGTCTCCATGATCCGAACGGTGTCGCCGACATGGGCGTCGTTGGTTTCGTCGTGCGCGTGGAACTTGGAGCTGCGACGGACGATCTTGTCGTAGCGGGGATGCTTGAACGACACCGGCACTTCGACAGTCACGGTCTTCTCACGCGCGTCAGAGATCACAACGCCGACGCGCACCTTGCGTCGAGTTCGCTCCTCCATCACGCTTCTCCTTCTGCGGCCTGCTGTGCACGCCACGCTTCGATCTCCTGGTTTCTCATCTCGGTGAGAATCCGGGCGATTTCCTTCTTCACGGCTTTGATCCGTGCGGTGTTGTCCAACTGGTTGGTCGCGAGCTGGAAGCGGAGGTTGAACAGTTCTTCCTTCGACCTGTCCAGCTTCTCCTCCAACTCGACATGGCTGAGTTCGTTGAGTGCGGCGCTCACAGTTCGTCTCGCTTCACGAATTGGGTCTGAACCGGGAGCTTGTGACCGGCCTTGCGCATCGCCTCGCGAGCCAGCTCTTCGCTGACACCGGCGAGTTCGAACATCACGCGACCGGGCTTGACCACCGCCACCCAGAACTCGGGGCTTCCCTTGCCCGAGCCCATGCGGGTCTCGGCCGGCTTTTGAGTCACCGGCTTGTGCGGGAAGATGTTGATCCACACCTTTCCACCACGCTTGACGGCCCTGCTGATGGCGATACGGGCGGACTCGATCTGACGGGCGGTCACCCACCCTTCGGTGGTCGCCTGCAGGCCGTACTCGCCGAACGACACGCTGGTTCCACCCTTGGCGGGACCACGCCGACGTCCACGGTGCTCCTTGCGGTGCTTGACACGTTTTGGCATCAACATGTCATTCCTCCTCGGTGCCCGTGTCGTCCGCCGCGATCTCTTCTGTGGTCTCAGCCGCTTCGACGACAGGTTCGTCTGCCACCGGAGTCTCCTCGGCGGCTTCGGCCTTCGCCGTGGACTCGGCGGTCACGACCTCGACGCCTTCGGCGTCGATCTCGTCGATCTCGACCGGTTCGGGCAGCGCAGCGTCGAGGACCGACTCGTCCGTGTCGACGGCCATCTTCTCGGCCTTGTACTCGGCCTCTGCTTCCTCGGCATCGACCCGGCGCTTTCCTCCCCCGGCCTCGATGAGACGACGGCCCGGATTCTCCGGATCGGCGGCTTCGACGAGACGCTTTCCTCCGCCGGCTTCGATGAGACGCGGCTGGCGGGCCTCACCCTCGGCGGCATGTTCGGCACGGGACTTGACCGACGCCGACCGCTGGCCGCGGGCGCGACCGCCGGTGGCGAGGGCGGCCTCGGCCGCGATCTTCTCGGCGTTGGCCGAGCGGCTCACGACTTCACCCTTGTACACCCAGACCTTGATGCCGATCGCTCCGACGGTGGTGCGAGCGGTGGCGACACCGAAATCGATGTCGGCCCGCAGAGTGTGCAGCGGCACACGGCCCTCTCGGTACCACTCTCGGCGACCCATGTCGGCTCCACCGAGGCGGCCCTTGGCCTCGACCCGCACGCCTTCGGCGCCGGCCTTCATTGCGGTCTGGACAGCACGCTTCATCGCACGGCGGAACGCCACCCGGTTCTCGAGTTGGTCGGCGATTCCCTGGGAGAGCAGTTGGGCGTCGGTGTCGGCGTCCTTGATCTCGACGATGTTGAGCTTCACCGGCTTGGAGGCGATCGCTTCGAGACCACCGCGGAGACGTTCGGCCTCGGAGCCGCGGCGTCCGATGACCACACCGGGGCGGGCGGTTGCGATCTCGACGACGACCCGGTCCCTGGTGCGTTCGATGTCGATGCGTGACACCGCCCCACGACGCAGTTCACCGCGCAGGTAGTCGCGGATCTTCCAGTCCTCGTTGACGAGTTCGACGTAGTCCTTGTCGGAGTACCACTTCGATTTCCAGTCGTTGACGATGCCGATACGGAAGGAATATGGATGTGTCTTCTGGCCCATCAGCTCACCTCCCCGTTTTCTCCCACCACGATCGTGATGTGGCTCGTCCTCTTGTTGATCTTCGAAGCACGCCCTCTCGCACGCGGACGGAACCGCTTGAGCGTGGGTCCCTCGTCGGCGAATGCCTTGACGATGAAGAGATCATCGGCATCGAGAGCGTGGTTGTGTTCCGCGTTGGCCACCGCCGAGTTCAGCACCTTGACGACCGGCTCGGCCGCCCGCCGATTGGCGTGGGCGAGAACCGCCTTGGCGTCTCCCACGGGGAGGCCCCGCACGAGGTCCAACACCAGGCGGACCTTGTACGGCGACTGACGGATGTACTTGGCCTGTGCTTTGACTTCCATCAGCGCTGGATCCCCTTCTCCCTCTTGGCCACGTGGCCGCGGAAGGTCCGGGTGGGAGCGAACTCGCCGAGCTTGTGCCCGACCATCGACTCGGTGATATACACGGGCACGTGCTTGCGGCCGTCGTGGACGGCGATCGTGTGGCCGATCATGTCGGGCACGATCGTGGAGCGTCGGCTCCATGTGCGGACGACCTTCTTCTGATTGTTGCTGTTGAGCTCTTCGATCTTTTCGACCAGGTGGTCGTCGACGAAGGGCCCCTTCTTCAGGCTTCGAGCCATGGGTTACCTCCGACCCTTCGAGTTCCGACGACGCACGATGTCGCGGCTGGACTGCTTCTTCTTGGACCTGGTGCGGCCCTCCGGCTTGCCCCAGGGGCTCACCGGGTGACGGCCACCGGCCGACTTGCCCTCGCCGCCACCGAGCGGGTGGTCGACTGGGTTCATGGCGACGCCACGCGTCTGCGGGCGCACGCCCTTCCAGCGGTTGCGACCGGCCTTGCCGAGGCTGATCAGTTCTGCCTCGGTGTTACCGACCTGACCCACCGTTGCTCGGCAATCGAGGGAAACCGTTCGCATCTCGCCGGAGGGCAGACGCAGTAGCGCCTTGTCGCTCTCCTTCGACATGAGTTGCACCGCCGCACCGGCCGAACGCCCCATCTTGGCGCCGCCGCCGGGGCGCATCTCGATGGCGTGGACGGTCGTACCCGCCGGGATGTTGCGCATCGGCAGCGCATTGCCGGGCCGGATGTCCGCCTTCGGACCCGACTCCAGCATGTCCCCCGGCTTGACACCGATCGGAGCGAGGATGTAGCGCTTCTCGCCGTCCACGTAGTGGAGCAGCGCGATGCGGGCGTTGCGGTTGGGGTCGTATTCGATCCCCGCCACTTTCGCCGGCACGCCGTCCTTCGTCCGCTTGAAGTCGATGACGCGATACTTCTGCTTGTGACCGCCGCCGCGGTGGCGCGACGTGGTCTTGCCGGAGACGTTCCGTCCGCCGGTCTTGGACTTCGACTCGAGCAGGGACTTCTCCGGCTCGGACTTGGTGATGTCCGCGAAGTCGGAGACCGTCTGGAATCGACGGCCCGGACTCGTGGGCTTTCGTTTCTTGACTGCCATCTCAGACTCCGAACAGGTCGATTTCGTCGCCAGCGGCGAGCGTGACCAGCGCTCGCTTGATGTCCTTGCGTTTGCCCGTGACGTACCCGGTCCGCTTGACCTTGCCCTTGCGGTTCTGGGTGTTCACACGGGTGACGGTCACGCCGAAGATCGACTGGACCGCCTGCCTGATCTCCGTCTTGTTGGCCCGTGGGTCAACGACGAAGGTGTAGGTGTTGTTGTGCTCGATGAGGTCGTAGGACTTCTCCGATACGACCGGCGAGAGGATGATGTCGCGCGGGTTCTTCATGCCGACTCACCTCCCACGGATTCCTTGACGAAGTCGGTCTCTCCGACGGCGAAACCGCCGGTGCTGCCGAGCGCCTGCAGCGTCGAGGTCGTGAAGACCACCCGGTCGGACCAGAGGACGTCGTAGGTGGTGATGTGACCCGGCTCGGCGATGACGACCTGCGGCAGGTTGCGGAACGCCCGGTAGGCGGCCTCGTCGGTCTTGTTCAGGACCAACAGGGTCTTGCCCTCGGCGCCGATCGCCGACAGCAGCGCAACCGCCTGCTTGGTCTTGGCCGGCGACCATTCGATCGGTTCGACCACCATCACTGCCTCTTCGGAGGCCCGAGCTGACAGCGCCGAGCGCAGCGCCAGGCGCTTCATCTTCTTGGGGGTGCGCTGGCTGTAGTCGCGCGGCTTGGGGCCGTGGGCGACGCCACCGCCCACCCATTGGGGGGAGCGAATCGAGCCGTGGCGGGCACGTCCGAGGCCCTTCTGGCGCCAAGGCTTGCGTCCGCCACCGCGCACTTCGGCGCGGGTCTTGGTGGATGCGGTTCCCCGGCGGGCACCGGCCAGCTGGGCGGTCACGACCTGGTGCATCACGGACATGTTCGGCTCGATGCCGAAGATGGCGGCGTCCAGGCTCACTTCGCCCTTGGCCGTTCCGTCAGCGGAGTACAGCGGTGCTTTCAAATCAGCCATGCTTCACCGCTCCTCTCACGACGACGACTGCGCCCTTCGGGCCGGGGACGGCGCCTCCCAGCAGGAGGAGGTTGCGCTCGGCGTCGACACCGACCACGTCGAGGTTGAGGATCGTCGTGCGATCGCTTCCCATGCGGCCGGCCATCTTCATTCCCTTGAACACCCGGGCAGGTGTGGCGCAGGCGCCGATCGACCCGGGCGCACGATGCTTCTTGTGCGTTCCGTGCGATGCGCCTTGACCCGAGAAGTTGTGGCGCTTCATCACGCCCTGGAAACCTTTGCCCTTGCTGATGCCGGTGACGTCCGCCTTGGTGCCGGCCTCGAAGGCCTCGGCGAGCAGGAGTTCCTGGCCCACTTCGAACCCTTCGGTGTCGTCCACCCGGATCTCGAAGAGATGGCGGGCGGGAGCGACTTCGGCCTTGGCGAAATGTCCCGCCTGGGGCTTGTTCACGTTGTTGGCCTTGATCTCGCCGAACGAGATCTGGATGGCGTCGTAGCCATCCGTCGCTTTCGTCTTGATCTGGACGACGTAGCACGGGCCCGCCTTGATGACGGTCACGGGAATCGCCCGCGCCTCGTCATCGAAGATCTGGGTCATCCCGAGCTTCTCGCCCACGATCGCGTTGAGTGTTGCTGTCACGGCCGTCCTCCAACCGCACCGGGCCCGGCCGGTGCATGTCCACACTCTCGAGGGGTGCCGGGGGGTCGTCCCTTGATCACAGTGCTCATAGCTTGATCTCCACCTCGACCCCGGCGGGCAGGTCGAGACGCATGAGCGAATCGACCGTCTTCGGGGTGGGCTCGAGGATGTCGATCAGACGCTTGTGAATCCGCATCTCGAAGTGCTCACGCGACGTCTTGTCCACGTGCGGACCGCGAATGACGCAGTAGCGGTGGATCTCCGTTGGAAGCGGAATCGGTCCCTTGATCTTGGCCTGGGTGCGGATCACGGTTTCTGCGATCTTGCGCGACGACTCGTCGACCACGTTGTGGTCATAGGCCTTCAACCGGATCCGGATCTTCTGTTCAGCCATGATTACTTGGTGATCTTGGTGACGCGGCCGGCGCCGACAGTGCGCCCACCCTCACGAA
>JBBDWN010000060.1:0-10777 GCA_040902855.1 Acidimicrobiia bacterium
TCCCGGGAGTCCGGCCACCGACGACCGAGGCTCACGTCTGAACGATCAGCCGGAGTCGGTCAGTCAGGGCGTCGATGTCGAGTCCGATGGACGAAATCACGTCGTCGGCCGAACCGAACGGGAGGAAACTGTCGGGCAACCCGATGGTGTGGACCTTGCCGGCGAGACCGGTGCCGGACAGGGACTCCAGAACGGCCGCGCCGAACCCTCCTGACAGCACGTTGTCCTCGACGGTGACGACCGCACCCGCCCCGCGTACCCAGTCCTCGAGTCGCGGGTCGAGAGGCTTGACCCAGCGAGCGTTGATGACGCCGACGGACATGCCCTCCTGTTCCAGCCGCCCTGACACCTTCTGGGCCGTCTCCACGTACCTGCCGTTGGCGAGGATCAGGAGATCGTCACCAGTGCTCAGCTCTGCCCATTCGCCGACCGGAATCGCAGGCACGGGAATCGCCGGTATCGAAGTGGCCGCCGCCTTGGGGTAGCGGATCGCCATCGGCCCTCGGTGGGTGGCGGCGGTCTCGATCATCCCGCACAGATCAGCTGCGTCGGCCGGGGCCCCGACAACCATTCCGGGGATCATCCTCAGGAACGTGAGATCGAATGCCCCGTGGTGGGAGGGTCCGTCGGGTCCGGTCACCCCCGCCCGATCGACCAGCAGGGTCACCCCGAGACCGTGCAGGGCCACATCCATCGTCACCTGGTCGATGGCCCGTTGCAGAAAACTGGAGTAGATCGCGACGTACGGCTTCTTGCCGGCCATGGCCAGGCCGGCGGCCAACGTCACCGCGTGCTGCTCTGCGATCCCGCAGTCGATGACCCGGTCGGGGTGATTCTCGGCGACCTCGGCGAGGCCGGTCGAGGAAACCATCGCCGCCGAGATCGCCACGACCTCGGGGTGGCGATCGGCGACCGAACTCAGCGCCTGGCCGGCCACATCGGTGAGCTTCACTTCCGACTTGAGCGGGGCTCCGGTGGTCACGTCGAACCGGCCGACACCGTGGAGCTTGTCGACCCGGTCGTCGATCGCGGGGCGATAGCCGCTCCCCTTCTCGGTCAGGATGTGGACGATGACCGGTTCGTCGTACTCCTTGGCCCTGGCGAAGGTCTCTTCCAACAACTCGATGTCATGCCCGTCGATCCGGCCGGTGTACTTCAATCCGAGGGTGTCGAAAAAGGTCGACGGCTCGATCATCTGCTTGACGGCCTCTTTGAATCGGGTGGCCATCTCGTCGGCCGTCTCGCCCACGACCGGCATTCCCCGCAACATCCGCCGAGAGGTGCGCTTGGCCCACTCGTACCGGGGATCCATGCGGAGGTGGGACAGATTCGACAGCATCGCCATGCCGCCGATGGTCGGGCCGTAACTGTGACCGTTGTCGTTGACCACGACGATGAGACGCCGCGGTCTGGTGACGGCGATGTGGCTGAGCGCCTCGTAGGCCATGCCACCGGTCAGGGCGCCGTCGCCGATGACCGCCACCGTCCAGTGGTCGGAGTCG
Organism: Acidimicrobiia bacterium; assembly: GCA_040902855.1. Lineage (GTDB taxonomy): Bacteria > Actinomycetota > Acidimicrobiia > Spongiisociales > ZC4RG35 > DATHWB01. The sequence continues at coordinate 1,503 of JBBDWN010000060.1, forward strand.
GAAAGAGCCCGGCCCAGGGCGTAGGACAGCGAGGTGGATGCGTGCGAGTTCTCGACGAAATCGTGTTCGCTCTCGTCCCGGGAGGGATACCCGCTCAGGCCACCGAACTCGCGCAGACGGTCGAAACCGTCGCGCCGCCCGGTCAAGAGTTTGTGCACATACGACTGGTGGCCGACGTCCCACAGAATCCGGTCGCGCGGGGAATCGAAACTCCGATGGAGGGCGAGGGTCAGCTCGACGACGCCGAGATTCGGGGAGAGGTGGCCACCGGTCTTGGAGATTTTGTCGAGGAGGAACGCCCGGATCTCACCCGCGAGCTGAGTGAGTTCCCCAAAGCTGAGTGAATCGAGGTCGGACGGGTTCTCGATCCGTGAGAGGATCATGGTCGGAAATGGTAGTTGCCTGCGCCGCCGACACGGATTTCGGCGTCAGGGGTTGCTCAACGGAAACACGAGATGGAAGGTCGAACCGACGCCGAGTTCGGATTCCACCGAGACCGAGCCGCCGTGTGCCTCTGTCACGTGCTTGACGATCGCCAGACCGAGGCCGGTGCCACCGGTCTCGCGGGAGCGAGCCACATCGACGCGGTAGAACCGTTCGAACACACGATTGAGCGATCGCTTGGGAATCCCGGTACCGGTGTCCTGGACGAACAACCGCACCGAATCGTCCTCGACGGCGAGTCCCACCAACACCCGGTCGCCGGCGGAGCTGTAGCGGATTGCGTTCGAGATCAGGTTGCGGACAGCCAGACCGAGATCAGACGAAGATCCGATGATGGACGCCGCCACCGTCTCGGAGGTGAGCTCGATCCCCTTGTCCGTCGCCGACTGCCGGAGTCGGTCGAACTCGTCTTCGATGATCCGGTCGAGCCGGACCGACGTGTCCCCTCCTGACGATGTCTCAACTCTGGAGAGGTCGAGGAGGTCGCCGACGATGCGAGCCAACTGGCGGGCGGAGTCGTGCACGAGCGTCACGAAACGTCTGGCCCGCTCCGGATCCCGATCGAAGGCCATCTGGAGCGTCTCGGAGGCGGCCAAGATGGACGCGATCGGTGTCTTCAGCTCGTGAGATGCGTCGGCGACGAAGTCCCGGCGCATCCGCTCGATCCGGACTCGTTCGGAGATGTCTGTCACAACGAGCAGGACTCGCCCGTCAGGGAGCGGTGTGGCGAGAGCCCGCAGCGTGGGGCCGGCGCCGGTGGATTCGAGCACCTCGTCTCGGAGTTCCCCGGCGTCCATCGACTCTCGGACCACACGCTGGAGGGTGTGCGGGGTGAGTCTCGTCAGGCGTGGAGGGACATCGCCGATGATGTCGTGCGCAGTTCCGTTTCCGTAGAGAATCTCACCGTCCGGAGCCACGAGGATCACGCCCTGCGGGAGCGCATCGAGCAGGGCTTGGAGTATTTCCCGCTCCTCTTCTGCGTCTGTCACCCGATTCCCCAACTCCTGGGCCATCTGGCCGATCGACAGGCCGAGCCGGTCGAGTTCACGGATCGACGACCGGCGGGGCCGGATGTCGAGCCGACCTTCCGCCACCTCCCGGGCGACTCCAGTCAGATCTTGGATCGGGCGCGCCACCCGGCGGGCGACGAGCGCCATGACCAGCACTCCGACGACTCCGGCGATCAACGCCGCCACCCCGACGCGAGTGCCGACCTCGGCCACCTGGGCGGCCAGTTGGTCTTCTGTGATCGAGATCCGGTACACCCGCTCCCCGTCGGCAGAGGCGATCGCCACATAGGTCTGGAGCACACCGGTCGTGTCAGAGATCCGAGTCGCGAGGCCGGGCCCGTCCACCAAGGCCTCGGTCACCTCGGGTCGGGATCCGTGGTTCTCCATACTCAGGGCTTCGAACTCGGAATCAGCCAAGACCGTTCCATCGGCTGCGACGACCGTGATCCGGGCATCGAGGGCGGCGGCCAGTTCGTCGGCGGCTCGCTGCAACCCGGCATCGGGGACCTCGGCGAGTCCGATGTGGACTGCCCGCACTTCGCGTTCGAGGGCGGCGGTGGCCTGGGAGCGGAGAACGGTTTCGACTCCGTCGAGGGTGAGGAGTCCGAAGAATCCGATGAGGAGGATGAAGGCGACCGCGTAGGCGGTCAGCAGTCGGCCGGAGAGACTCCCCCGGCCCGGCGAACGGGCCTCACTCATCCACGAATTTGTAGCCGAGTCCCCGAACCGTGACGATCCGGACCGGACTGGCGGGATCGTCTTCGATCTTGTGGCGGATCCTCTTGATATGGACGTCGAGAGTCTTGGTGTCTCCGAAGTAGCTCGCGCCCCACACGTCGTCTATGAGCGCGTCGCGAGTGGCGAGCCGGTTCTTGCGACGCATCAGCGCCTCGAGGAGTTCGAACTCCTTGGGGCGGAGTTCCACCGCAACCCCGGCGACTCGCACCTCGTGGGCGTCGACGTCGATTTCCACACCCGCACCGCGGACGACCTCGTTGCTCACTGCGAACGTCCCCGAGCGCGCCGAACGACGAATCTGAGCGCGTACCCGAGCCATGAGTTCGCGCATCGAGAACGGTTTGGTCACGTAGTCGTCCGCCCCAAGCTCCAGACCCGCCACCTTGTCGGCTTCCGAGTCCCGGGCGGTCAGCATGATGATGGGGACGTCCGAAGTCGATCGGATCTGGCGACAGACATCCAAGCCGGACGACTCGGGCAGCATCACGTCCAGGAGCACCACCGAAGGGTTGCCGATATGCGCTTGTTCGACTCCGTCGCGACCGGTGACAGCGGAAAGGACCTCGTATCCCTCGAGTTCGAGCGCGTAGGAGATCGATTCGACGAGGCTGGCCTCGTCCTCGACCACCAGCACCCGGTGTTTCGGTTCAGTCCTGGTCGCCACGATGTGCCAGTGCCTCTTCGTCGAAATCCTGATAATCCCCTGTCACCAGGAAGACGACCTGTTCTGCGACGTCCACCGCTTGATCGCCGATCCGCTCCAGCGCTCGTGACACCATCATCATCCGGGTCGCCCATTCGAGCAGTTTGGGTTCCGGCCCGCACGCGACCACTTCTCGATACATGTTGCGGTTGATGCGGTCGACCGGCTCGTCCATGGCGGGAAGGAGTCGAGCCTCGTCCGGATCCCGGCGGATGAAGGCTTGGACGGCGGTTCGAATCATGGGGCGAACGAGGTCTCCCATCTCGCGAAGCTGCTCGACGATCCGATCGGATCGCGGGAGTCCATCCGTGACCTGAGCCATCTTGGCGATGTTCACGCACTGATCCCCGGTGCGTTCCAAGGTGACATTCAGGTGCAGCAACACCGACATCAGCCGAAGATCACCGCCCATGGGTTGCTGACGAGCCATCAGGTTGACCCACTTGTTGTGGGAGCCGAGGTACAGCTCATCGACGAACACGTCCTCCTCGATCACCTGCTGCGCCAGATCGAGATTCGCCCGACACACAGACTCGACCGCCATCTCGACCATTCGATCAGCCCGCTCAGACACCTCGATGATCGCCCCGGAGAGGTTGTCCAGTTCTTTGTGAAAATGGCTTCGTACGTCTGCCACGGCATCCCCGGTCGAGTCCATGTCAACCTACTCGCCCGGACGTCTTGGCCTTGTCGATCCGGTCCAAAGGGCTCACGACTGAACTCCGGTGTGATTCCTCAAGGCTTCCTCCTGCTACGCCGGGGACCAGGGTCCAGCCGAACCCCGCTCGTCGGACTCCGCGATCCACACTGGACGCTACGAAGAGCAGGTGAATGTCGGTCCGCTCGAAGGTGAACGGCGGGTGAAACTTTCTCCGTGCGCTCTTGCAGGTCGGCGGACGGGCGGGCCGGCGACGGCGACGGCGACGACCTCTCTATTCCGAGGCCGCCACTGAACGGGCCTCTGCAAGACCGCGGAGGGTGATGTGGATGTCGACTCCGAGTTCGGTCGGCACCTTCGACCACACACCATCGGATCCGAGTTGCCATGCCAGCACATCGTCGGCGAACGACACCTCGATGATCTCATCGAGCCTGAACTGGAGATCCGGGTCCTCCACGGGTGCCAGAGCCTCCACCCTGCGGTCGAGATTTCGCTCCATCAAATCGGCGGAGCCGATGAAATAGCTGCGATCTTGGCCGCGCGCCCCGAAACGGTAGATACGTGAATGCTCGAGATAACGACCGACGAGGGACCGCACCACGATCCGTTCGCTCATGCCTGCCACACCGGGGATGAGGCAACAGATCCCTCGAACGATCAATTCGACCCGACAGCCGGCCTGGGACGCGGCATACAACTCGTCGATCATCGCCGAGTCCACCAATGAGTTCATCTTCATGGAGATGTGGCCGGCCGATCCTCTCTCGGCTTCTGCCCTGATCCGCTCGGTCAGTCCCGCCCGGGCGGTCAGCGGGCTCACCAGCAGCTTCCGATACTTGCGTTGATGCGAGTAGCCCGTGAGGAAGTTGAAGAGGTCGGTCAGGTCCGCCCCGATGGCAGGATCGGCGGTGAAGATTCCGATGTCTTCGTAGATCCGGGCCGTCGAGTCGTTGTAGTTGCCTGTACCGATATGGGCGTAACGCGTGATCACGTCACCCTCGTCCCTGACAACCAGTGTGATCTTTGTGTGCGTCTTCAGCCCGACCACTCCGTAGACGACGTGGACGCCCGCATCCTCGAGCTTCTGGGCCCATTCGATGTTGCGCTCCTCGTCGAATCGAGCTTTCAGTTCCACCAGGGCCACCACCTGTTTGCCCTCGTCTGCGGCCTCCATCAGCGCCCGCATGATTGGGCTGTCCTTGGACGTCCGGTACAAGGTCATCTTGATGGCGAGGACCTTTGGATCGCGGGCCGCCTGATCCAAGAACTCGACCACGGAGGTGGTGAATGAGCCATACGGATGGTGTACGAGGAGGTCCCCCGCCCGGATCGTGGCGAAGAGATCGGGGGCTTCACCGCCCCGTACCGCCAGGCGCGGTTGCGTGGTCCAATTCCATCTGTCCCATGCCAAGTCCACCCGGGGCAGGTCCGAGACGACGGAGAGACCGGCGAGGCCGAGCGGCCCGGACACGCGAATCACGTCGCTCTCGGCGATCGACATCTCGCGCATCAGGAGATCCAGCACCTCAGAAGACATCGACTCGTGGACCTCCAGGCGAACCACACGGCCGAAGCGACCACGTGTCAACTCAGATTCGATGGTCTGTAGGAGGTCGCCGCCCTGGTCTTCTTCGATCTCGAAGTCGGCGTTGCGGGTCACTCGGAACACATGGTGCGCGACGATCTCCATCCCCGGGAACAGATCTTCGAGATGTGAGGCGATCACCTGCTCCAGGGGGACGAACCGCTCCCCGTCGGGCATGACGACGAAGCGCGACAGGATCGGCGGCACCTTGATTCGAGCAAACCGGGTCTGACCGCTCTCACGATTTCGGACAAGGATCGCCAGATTCAGTGAGAGATTCGAGATGTACGGAAAGGGATGGGCGGGATCCACCGCCAGCGGCGTGACGACGGGAAAGACCCTCGAGCGGAACTGGTCGTCGAGATAGCTCCGGTCGTCGTCGTCGAGAGAGTCGTAGTCGCCGAAGCGGACGCCGGAGGCCGACAACTGGGGAGCCAATTCTCCGAGGAAGAGCGCGTCGGAGCGCTTGTACTGGCCCGCCACCATCGGTCCGATTCGGTCCAACTGTTCGGATGCCGACATGCCATCCGCCGACGTCGACCTGACACCGAGTGCGACCTGCTCCTTGAGACCCGCTACCCGCACCATGAAGAACTCGTCGAGGTTCGAGGCCCAGATCGCCAGGAAGCGGGTCCGCTCGAGGAGAGGGATGGAATCGTCTTCGGCCAGCGCCAGCACCCGGGCATTGAAGTCGAGCCAGGACAGCTCACGGTTGAGGTATCTCTGCTCGTCCATCGCCAAGAGCGTAGAACGCCTCGACGAGCAGACCAGCGAGGGACCCGAGAGCAGAGAAACGTTCACCTCGGGTTCACACATGGTTCGAGCGACGGCCAGATTCCACCAATACGGTTTCTTCCGGGTCATGCGGAGTCTCTTTCTGCGTGCCCGGAATCCAAACACGAAGGATGGAATCAGATGGCAATGAATCGACGATTGCTGGCTCTCCTGACGGTGCTGGCTGTGGTGATCGCGGCCTGTGGCGGCAGCGACTCGACGGACACCACAGCCGCCGCTGGCGGCACAGACACCACGGCTGCGTCCGGTGACAGTGAGGAACTGACCGGCGAGGTCCGCCTGGACGGTTCGAGCACGGTCGGACCCCTGTCCGAAGTGGCGGCCGAGCTCTACATGCAGGAACAACCGGGCGTTCGGGTCACCGTTGCAATTTCGGGCACGGGCGGCGGCTTCCAGAAGTTCTGCATCGGAGAGACCGACGCCAACAACTCGTCCCGTCTCATCTCCGAGGACGAGATTGCAACATGCGAGAGCAACGGAATCGGACATGACTTCATCCAGGTGGCCAACGATGCGCTTTCGATCGTGGTGAGCCGGGAACTACCCATCGATTGCCTGACGGTCGCACAGGTCAGCCAGATCTGGGATGCCGGTTCGACGGTCGAGACGTGGGGCGACATCGACGGACTCGACATGCCCGACGACATGCGGGACGAGCCTCTCACGCTGTATGGCCCCGGATCGGACTCCGGCACCTTCGACTACTTCACCGAGGAGATCAACGGCGAGGTCGGGAAGATCCGCACGGACTACATCGATATCGGCGAAGACGACCTGGCAGCGGTCACGGCCATCGAAGGCGATCCGTACGCCATGGGATACATCCCCTTCTCCTACTACCAGGAGTCGATCGACAAGGTGAAAGCACTGGCGATCGACGACGGCAACGGTTGTGTGGAGTCCACGCCCGAAAACGTCGAGAACCTGTCCTACACCCCGCTCGGACGCGGCTTGTTCGTATTCTTCAGCAATACTGCGCTCGCCCGACCGGAAGTGCTCGACTTTGCCAACTTCTACATCGAGAACGCCAAGCAGATCGCCGAGTTGGCAGAGTACGTCCCGATGACCGACGAACAGCTCGCGACACAAGCGGCCAAGATCGCCGCTCTGGCCGGCGGCTAGGACCCAATGGCGAGTTCCACACTCGATGCTTCCAGCACCCACGCGAATACGCGGCGGGCGCTGGAAGCATCACACCGGCGTTACGGCGAGAAGGCGATCAAGGCGTTTCTGGCCTTCTGCGGGGTTTTGTCGGTGGCGGTGACCTCCGCCATCGTCCTCTCTCTCCTCGGCCCCACCGTTCGGTTCTTCAGTGAGATCCCTATCAGCGAGTTCTTCACCGGAACCCTGTGGGCCCCGGCTTTTGCCACACCGAGCTACGGGGTGTGGCCGATCGTCGTCGGATCGCTGATGGTCGTCGTGATCTCGTCCACTGTCGCGATACCGATCGGTCTGCTGTCGGCGATATACCTGTCCGAGTACGCCCCCGAGCGGGCACGACGGGTCATCAAGCCCTCGCTGGAGGTCCTGGAGGGGATTCCCACGGTCGCTCTCGGATTGTTCGCGTTCTGGTTCATTCGACCAGCAGCCGAGGTGGCATTGCCCTTCCTCCCGTGGCAGGGACCTTTCTCGATCGGTGTGGCCGGCCTGGCCGTCGGGCTGCTCATCGTCCCGCTGGTCGTTTCCGTCTCCGACGATGCGATGCGCGCAGTGCCTTCCGCCCTGCGAGAAGGTGCCTATGCGCTCGGAGCATCGAAGTTCGAGGTCTCGCTGAAGGTCGTGTTCCCGGCGGCCATATCGGGGATCGTCGCCGCCGTGGTCCTGGCCGGCTCGCGGGCGGTTGGCGAGACGATGGTGGTGTGGTTGGCGGCGGGCGCCGGCAACCCGAACCTGAACCTGGACCCGACGAAGGGCTCCCAGACCATGACGTCGTTCATCGCTGGGAAGGCCACCGGAGACATCCCGACCGGCACCGTCATCTACGACACCATTTTCGCAGTCGGCATGCTGCTGTTCGTGGCGACACTCATCCTCAACAGCATCGCCATCCGGTTCGTCCGTAGATTCCGCGAGGTGTACGACTGATGGTCGACGAAGCGCGCACCCGACGGGTCGCCATTGCCACGGATGGGGCCAGGGCGGCGACGCTCAAAGCTCTCACCGGCTCCGCCAGACGAGGTCGATTCCTGAGCGGAGTGTTCCTGACCATGATGCTGGCCGGCCTCGGTGCCGCCCTGTTCGGTCTGGTTGCACTGATCGTCTTTATGTTCTTCGAAGGTGGCGACCGCCTGACCTGGGGCCTGCTCACAGAGTCCCCGTCGACGATCAGCCCCGAGACCGCCGGATATCGCACCGCCATTCTCGGCACCCTCTACGTGATCGGAGGCGTTGTCCTGATGATCGTCCCGATCGGGGTCGGAGCCGCCATCTACCTGGAGCAGTACGCCGATAAAGAGCGCTGGTGGAATCGGATCATCGAGCTGAACATCCAGAACCTGGCCGGCGTCCCATCGATCGTATTCGGCATCCTGGGACTGGCCTTCATCGTGCGTGGTCCGATCGGCATCGGATTCGTCGCCGCCGCCGGATCGATCACGGTGGGACTCCTGGTACTGCCCACGGTCATCCTCGCCAGTCGGGAGGCCATCCGTGCCGTGCCGTCGTCGATCTCGGATGGCGCGCTGGCGCTCGGTGCCACCCAGTGGCAGACCATCCGTCGCCAGATCCTGCCGGCGGCGATCCCCGGAATACTCACCGGAGTGATCCTTGCCGTCGCCCGCGCCATCGGCGAGGCAGCCCCGCTTCTGCTGGTGGGTGCCGTGACCTTCGTCACTTTCAACCCGAACTTTCTGTCCGATGGCTATTCGACACTGCCCGTGATGATCTACCAGTACTCGAATCGGCCGCAGGAGGAGTTCCGGGAGCTGGCTGCCGCCGGAGTCATTGTGATGCTGGCGCTCGTCTTGATCATGAACTCTGTCGCGGTATGGATGCGGGATCGTTTCGAGCGGCGCTGGTGATCGTGATCCCATGGACCTTTGACCGGGAGAGATGAGCAACAATGGAAGATCTGATGGACGAGAAAACTGAAGAAGTCGAGACCAATCACCCCGTCAAGCCGGCTCATGACCTCCGACCAAGGATGAGGACCGGTCAAGGTGCGGTGACCGGCGACGCCGTGTTCCAGGTCGAGGGTCTGTCCGTCCACTATGGCGACTTCCTTGCGCTCGGCTCAGTCGACATGTCGATCTACGAAAACGAGATCACGGCGTTCATCGGCCCTTCCGGATGCGGCAAATCCACCTACCTGCGGTGCTTCAACCGGATGAACGACCTCAT
>JBBDWN010000060.1:10877-23572 GCA_040902855.1 Acidimicrobiia bacterium
GGACAGCAGCAACGACTGTGCATCGCCCGGGCCATCGCGACGAGTCCCGACGTGCTCCTCATGGACGAACCCTGCTCGGCGTTGGATCCCATCGCCACGTTGCGGATCGAGGAACTGATGCTCGATCTGAAAACGGACTACAGCATCATCATCGTGACGCACAACATGCAGCAGGCTGCGCGGGTTTCGGATCGCACAGCGTTCTTCTCGGTAGACGTGAGCGAGGCGGGCCGAACCGGCAAGCTGGTCGAATACGACACGACGGACAAGCTCTTCACGACCCCGAGCCAAGAAGAGACAGAGAGCTACATCACCGGACGCTTCGGCTGATACGCATCTCCGAGCCCAGAGAAGTCAGGGGTCGACGGCGCCCCATCTGAGGCTGTGACCAAAGTCCCTATCTTCCCCGCCTGCATCCGGGTCACACTCTTCATGTGACTTCAACGGGGATTGAATCGACTGTTCTTGAAGCGAGGGCGCAGACCTTCGCCGCCCTCTCCGATCCAATCCGATTGCAAGTCCTCGATATCCTCGGGGCTGGATCGCGCTGCGCCTGCGACCTGCGTGATGCAGTCGGCATTGCCCCGAACCTCTTGTCCTATCACCTGCGCGTGCTGCGGGAGGCCGGACTGGTCGATGCGTCTCGGCGGGGCCGCTGGGTCGACTACCGGCTCTCTCACACCGGTGCGGACCTCGTTTCCGATGCCACTCCCGCCGGTCTCGCCCGCGGAACTGACACATGACGACAACAACGCGTGCTCCGATCCGCCGACCGATCGGACCGTGGCCGGGGGTCATCGCGGCGACCGCAGCCTGGGTGGTCGCCTACACCGTGAACCCGGACTGGTGGGAATGGGTCGTCTTCGAGATCGGGGGCCTCGATCCCGACTCTCGCCTGGGCGTGGCTGTGGAGTTCTTCGTCTATGACACCACCAAGATCCTGCTGCTGTTGGTCGGGATCATCTTCGTCGTGACGGTGGTGCGCAGCTTCATGAGTGTGGAGCGCACGCGCGCGCTGCTCGGAGGACGACGTGAAGGCGTCGGCAATCTCGCCGCTGCCGGCCTCGGCGTGGCGACGCCGTTCTGCTCCTGCAGCGCGGTGCCCGGTTTTATCGGTTTCGTCGCAGCAGGGGTGCCCCTCGGCGTCACGATGAGTTTTCTGATAGCCAGTCCGATGGTCAACGAGGTCGCGATCGTGCTGCTCTACGGTCTCTTCGGCTGGAAGGTGGCGGCGCTCTACGTCACCGCCGGGCTGGCGATCGCGATCGTGGCGGGGTGGGTCATCGGCCGCCTCCGTCTCGAACGCTGGATCGAGCCCTTCGTGTTCGAGACCACTCTGCGCGGTCAGCCAATCGACCCGTCCGCCGGTCTGACTTGGTCGGACCGTTTCGCCATGGGGCGCGACGAGGTCCGTTCGATCCTCGCCAGGATCTGGCCCTTCCTGCTCGTCGGCATCGGCGTCGGGGCCGCCATCCACGGGTGGGTCCCCGAGGACTTCTTCGCCGAGTTCGCCGGCCCTGACAATCCGCTCGCCGTCCCGATCGCCGTCGTCCTCGGCATCCCGCTGTATTCCAACGCGGCGGGCGTACTCCCCCTCGTCGAAGCTCTCCACGCCAAAGGCTTGGCGATGGGCACAGTGCTGGCCTTCATGATGTCGGTCGTGGCTCTTTCCCTGCCCGAGATGATCTTGCTTCGGCGCGTCCTCAAGCCCCGCCTGCTCGCCACCTTCGTCGCCGTCGTCGGGGTTGGCATCCTCGCGGTGGGGCTCCTGTTCAACATGATTCTGTGAAAGGAGACATCATGGATGTCAAAGTGCTCGGCTCCGGGTGCGCAAACTGCAAGGCTCTCGAATCACGCGTTCGCGAAGTTCTCGATGCCCAGGGAATCGACACTCCGATCGAGAAGGTCACTGACTTCGGAGAGATCGCATCGTGGGGTGTGATGTCGACACCCGCTCTCGTGATCGACGACCGCGTCGCTTTCACGGGACGTCTTCCCACCATCGAAGAACTCCGGACCGCCCTCACCGGGGCACCGGGATGACCGCCGAGGGCGGCGCCGCCGAACGCGTCACACAGGCCTATCAGGTCCACGGTGTCGGTCGACCCGGTGGACATGCCCGGCTGGAGTGCAATGCCACCGAGTTGAGGCCGGATACTGGCTCGGTGTCCGACGGGTACCGAGCAGGTCCGGCTGAACTCCTGTGCGCCGCCCTCGCCTCCTGTCTGCTCAAGAACATCGAGCGTTTCTCGGAAACGCTCCCCTTCGCCTACGAGGTGGCATCGATCGAAGTCTCGGCGGAGCGCCAGGACGTCCCACCAATGATGACGCGGATGACCTATCGCATCGAGATCGCGACCGAGGAGCCAGACCGCCGCGTCGACCTCCTCCATCGCAACATCCGCAAGTTCGGGACGATCACGAACACGCTCGCAGCAGCCTGCGACCTCAGCGGCGAGATGGTCGCCCGCCGTCCGCACACCTCGGGCTGACCTTTACCCGTCGAGTCGACCGAGCAGGTCGTCCATCAGGCCGGCGTCGTTATGGAGCGAGTCGACCTCTCCACCCCCCGCCTGCAGCTGTCGCACCGGGACAGGCGAGAGCCTTGTTACCGCTTCTCAACCTTGACACGAGTGTCCAAGAAGATGGTGGCCCCGCCCGCGCTGTCGACCAGAGGCATGTCATCGAGGACGTCGTCGTTGCGTCGCATCGCCTGATTCACGTTGAAGCCTCCAGAGCCGCGCCTTGTGTCCGGCCTCACCGAATCGCCGTCGACGTTAGAGGTCTCCATGCCGTGCAGCACCGGGCTGACGAACCGGCCCCCGGTCACAGCTTCTGCGGCTCCGACGATGGTCCACGCGCTGTTGCCTTGCTGGGTATGGCCGTAATGGTGAGTGGCTGCGATCGAGCCTGACCGGACGCGCTGGGACACCTTGGCGATGCCGTCCGCAGAGCCGCTGCGCGAGCTGATGCGAACGCGGTCACCGTCGGAGATTCCAAGACGGGCAGCGTCGTCGACATTGATCTCGACCCGATTCTCCGGATGCGTCTCGAGTGCCCAGTAGTCGTAGGCGGTGCGGGCCTTGGTGCGAGTTGCCAGCCGGAAGGTCGTGATCGTGAACGGGTAGTCCGAATCCATCTCCGACAGCTTGCGGCCGATTCCGTCTTCGGGTTCGCGATAGGTCGCGGTGCCCGGACGTTGGCGCCCCGTCGCCGATTCAATTGTGGTGGCAAGCGTCTCATGCCAGAACTGGAGTGGCGCGCGTTCGTCGAGTTTGACGCCACGCGTGTGATGGCCGGATGCGTCCCAGGCGGACTCTGGAGGATCGAAATAGCCGCCACGTGCCAAGAGCAGAGCCAATCTAGCTGTAGGGTCCATCGACCATATTGTCTGTGGGGAGAAGCGCCTCTTCAAATGCCTGCTCGGGGCGCAAGGGGACCGTCTTGACACCCTGGTCCACCGATACGCCGACGCACTCTCCTGGGTCAGTCCGCCTGCCGGCGGAGGCCGCCGAGAAGGAAGTGTTCGAGGTCGGCGAGAACTTCGGGGAGGCGCTGTTCGGCGCTGGTCGACGAAATGAGGATCTTGGCGGCGGCCATGATCAGTTCGTTCATGAACCGACCCGCAGCGTCTGGGGCCATCGAGCGGAAGACACCTTCTTCGACCCCCCGCATCCAGGTGGCGGTCATCTCCCCCGCCAGGTCGGCGTGGGCGATGCGAATACGTGCCTGTGCATCAGCGGAGAGCCGAGGGAGTTCGCGGTGGAGGATCACGCCGAGCACCGGATCGGAGATCACGAAGCGGACGGTGGCGGCGGCAAGCGCCAGGATCCGATCCTCGACCTCTGTCACGTCAGCGACGGAATCGATCATCCCTTGGACGACCAAAGGCAGGCGCTCCTCGACAAGGGAGGCGATCAGGTCGTCCTTGTCCCGGAAATACTCGTAGAGGGTGGTGCGGCCGATCCCGGCCGCGAACGCCACCTCGGCCAAGGAGATGTCGGCCGATCCCATCTCGGCCAGGATCTCGTGGGCGGCATCGACGATGTCACTTCGAGTGAGCGCCTTGTGGGCTTCGATGCTTTCGGCACGGATTCTGGGCATGTCGCAATCATTGTCGTCCGCGATCCGGCGGAACGAAAGCAATCGGGCAACGCCGCCGCTCAGGGCTGTCGGTAGAGGATCGCTCCCCAGTGGGCGCCGGCGCCGAAAGCGGTGAAACACACCAACGCCCCCGACTCGACTCGCCCCGCCTGTCGCAGCTCGTGGAACAGGATGGGAAGGGTTCCGGCCGTGGTGTTACCCCACAGGGCGATGTTGGACGGAACCAGTTCCTCGCCGACTCCCAGCTGCCGTCGGACGCCCGCCAGGATGCGTTCGTTCGCCTGATGGGCGACGACGACATCGAGGTCGCCCACCGAGTACGCGGACTTTTCCAACACCTCTGCGATCGCTTCTGGCATCAGCCGGACCGCCTGGCGGTAGAGCCCGCCGCCATCCATCCGCGGGATGTGCAGCCCTTCGGCGAGCATCGCCTCGGACACGTACGGACGGTTGAGCGATCCGAAATCCCCGCCGACGATCAACTCGAAGTGCCGTCCGTCGGTGTGCAGGACCGACCCGAGCACCCCCGTGTCGGGAGCGTCGGATCGCTGCACGACCACCGCACCTGCCCCATCGCCGAAGAGCACACTCCAGCCGCGATGGGCTGAGGCCAGCTCCCATTCCTCTGTCGTGGGAGCCCGGTCGCTCTGTCCCAGCACGATCTCCCACGCATCGCCCCACGGCAGGTATCCGGCGTGCACCTCGGCACCGACGACGACAACGGTGTCGGCCCTGTCCGAGGCAATCATCGAATCCGCCAAGTCGAGGCCGTAGAGGAATCCGCTGCACTGCTGGCGCAGATCGAAAGCCGGGACCGGACCCAGACCTAGCTTCTCCTGGACGAGCGGTGCGATGCCGGGGTTGATCACATCCGGGGTCATCGTCGCTGTCACCAGCACATCCACCGACGAGGGATCCACCCCGGCGTCGGCGAGAGCGGCCTGCGCCGCCTCGACGGCGAGATCGCTCGCACCCGTCCCTGGTTCGACAAAACGCCTCTGAACAACGCCGGACCGGGAGCGAATCCACTCGTCTGACGTGTCCATGATCCGTCCGAGGTCGTCGTTGGTGACGACAATCGGAGGAACAGCGATCCCGGTTCCCGTGATCACCGCGCTCACGTCAACCTCCGTGCTCTTCGACCCGGGGTCTCATATCTCGTGCGGATCCTACGATCCGCCGGGTGGAACGTTCGATGGGCCGACAACTGATCGACGAAGTGCGCGGCTTGCTGGCGGGACGATCCGGGGCGGCGGACGGCGTCCTTTCGCCCCTCGTCTTCGTCGCCGTCAACGCCTTCTTCGGCTTGCAGGCTGCCATCGTGGCCGCGTCGGTCGTCGCCATCGGGATCGTCGTGACGCGGCTCGCCACGGGACGACCGCTGCGCTACGCCATGTCCGGGGTGTTCGGGACGGCCATCGCCATCGCCCTGACGGCCCGATCCGGACGGGCCGAGACCTACTTCCTGCCTGGGATCGTCACCGGCGCAGGCACCACCCTCGCCCTCGTGGTCTCGCTGGCGGTCAGACGACCCTTGGTCGCCTATGCGAGTTGGGCGACACGCGGCTGGCCGCTCGGATGGTTCTGGCACGACCGGGTACGACCCGCCTACACCGTCGTCACCTGGATCTGGGTTGGGTTCTTCGGGGCGCGCACCGCGGTGCAAGCGGTCCTCTACCTGGACGGCAACGTCACCACACTCGGGGTGGTGCGGATCGCCACCGGCTGGCCGGGTCTTCTCGGCCTCCTCATCGTGACCTACGTGGTCGGTCGGAAACGGCTGGAGGCGCTGGGCGGACCGTCGGTGGAGGAGTTCGAGGCGATGTCCCCTCCGCCGTGGTCGGTTCAACCTCACGGGTTCTGAGCCTCGTCTTCGATCGTCCACTCCGCACCATCCCCGGT
Source organism: Acidimicrobiia bacterium (assembly GCA_040902855.1). Taxonomy (GTDB): domain Bacteria; phylum Actinomycetota; class Acidimicrobiia; order Spongiisociales; family ZC4RG35; genus DATHWB01. The sequence continues at coordinate 16,884 of JBBDWN010000060.1, forward strand.
GTCGCGGACTTCGACACCGAGCTCGGCAAGCCCATCGCGAATCCGATCGGACACTTCGAAACGCTGTGCGGTGCGAGCGTCGCGGCGAAGATCGAGGAGGAGGTCGATGAAGCCACCGACGACCACCCTGGAATCCACCAGCCCTCTTCCCGCAGCGTCACCAAGGCGGACGATCATCGAGCGGAGTTCCGAGCGGAGTGCGGGGTCCTCGTTGATCTGGGACTCCACGGCCAGCATCGCAGAAATGACCCCGTCGACGTCACCCTGCTCGAGAGCGGTCTCGAAGCCGGCGTCCGAGTCTGACGTGACTTGCACCAAAGACTCGGCAGCGACGCCGGCGGAACCGAACTGCTCGATGACCTCCGAGAGTGCGACGTGTTCGCCGCCGCCGATCACTCGCTCTCCCGTCTTACCCCGCAATGTCACTGTCCCTCTTCCCGAGACCGTGAGGACACCGGCGGCAAGATCGAAGATGGCCGCCGTGTGCTCGTCGACACCGACGATGCCGCCGTCGAGTTCCGGCTCAAGGGCCGCGAGGCGCCGCTCCCCGATGAAGCAACGACTGGTGTCGTGGTTGCCGCCCTCGGCGTTGTTCCAATGAGGCACGACCGCCGCCCGGATCCCGAAGGCGGACAGGAGGTCGAGCCCGGGGAGCCAGTGCGGGTCCTGGCCGACCTTATAGATCTCGTAAACGGGGATCGTGTGGGTTCCGGAAGTGAGGGCCGCAGCGGACGCCAGGGTCACGGTTCCGCCTCGCACGATCGTCTCGATCAGCAAGGGTCCGATGTCGTGCTCCCTCCACACCTCCAGTGCGTAGCTGGGCGAACCGGGACCGGCGAAGATTGCGGCGGCGGCCCCAACGAGCGTTCGGAACCGCTCGACGACGACCGGGTCGGCGTTCCGAGAGCGCAATGTGGCAACGGCGACTCGCACCGAGAGCGACGACTCGAAGAACTCGACGAGACGCTCGGTGAGTTGTTCGGCGTTCTCCTGGAATCCGAACGGGCTGTCGATCACCACGACTTCGGATGCGCCAGCCGCCGCCAGGGCTTCACGATGTGTCCCGACCATCGTCGGCGCGGTCTCACCCGAACCCATGATGACGAGTCGTCCGCTCACAGCCGTCTCACCACCACTCGCTCCCCGGCGATCCCTTGAACGGGCCGACGACATCGGAGGTGATCCAGCCTCCGTAGAACTCCTGAGGCATCACAGGCTCTCCGTCGACGGTGCACAGATCGACCTTCCCCGGGTAGATGGACAGATGGCCGGTGATGGATTCGAAACCGGCGCGAAGCGAAGAGTACGACAACGCCACGACGACGCGCGCTCGCTCGGAGTGAGCAGCGGCGGACGCGGGGAGTCCCGGACGAACTCCTGGAGGCCACCGTTCGGTAGGCGACGAGGGGCACCGGACTGGGTCGGTTGATGCCATCGATCTGGCAGTCTCGGACCGCGCGGTCCGTACCTCAAACTGGACTCAAGGAGAACATCCGTGCGAATCGACACCTGGCGTCTATTTAGTGCTAAATTACTCCACGACCGGTGGTGGCCGGACAACCGAACCTTGCCGGGACACCCGGATGGAGACCATGAACACGACCACGAGTGTCGCCGACGACACAACCCTCCGCGAACGGCTGGTCGCAGGCGACGAGCAGGCGCTGTCCGAGGTCTACCAACGTCACTCGGGGATCATCCTCGGGCTCGCCCAGAAGCTGACCCGGAATCGCACGCTGGCCGAGGATGTGACCCAGGAAGTCTTCGTCCGACTGTGGAAGCATCCAGACCGCTTCGACCCCGAACGCGGAACACTCCGCTCATACCTGCTCACTCAAACTCACGGCCGGTCCGTCGATCTCATCCGATCGGAGTCCTCGCGCCGAATACGGGAAGAACGAGACGCCACACTGGAGGCTGGTCCGTCGATGTCGATCGAAGACGAAGTGGTTGAATTGCGCATGGGCGAACACATCCGACACGCGCTGAGGGATCTCCCGGCAGGCGAGCGCGCCGCAATCGAGATGGCCTACTTCGGCGGACACTCCTATCGCCAGGTCGCCGAACTGCTCAGCGTAGCCGAAGGGACGGTCAAGAGCCGAATCCGATCGGGAATGCTGCGTCTCGGAGCCACACTGCGTGCCTCCGGGATCACTCCGTGACGCAATCCCACGACTCCATCCGTGAACTCCTCGCGGTCTACGCGCTCGACGCCTTGGACGCAGACGAGTCGGCCGAGGTGGAGACGCATGTCTCAGACTGCGACGGATGTCGGGAAGAACTCGACGATCATCTGGCCGTCGCCGCCCTCATGGGTGCCCAGTCGGTCGAGGCCGATGTGCCTGACTCACTGTGGAATCGGGTCCAGGCCGAGATCGCTCCGCACCCGCCGATCCCGTTGCGAGCGCCCCGGACTCCCCTGGTGATCGCGACAGGTGCGGCCGCCGCCATGCTGCTGCTCGTCGTCATCCAGACCTCTCGCCTGGCGACCACGCAGACAGAACTGATCGCCGCCCAGGAGCGCCTCGGCGCAGTCGAACAAGCGATCACAGCCGGCGACTGGTCCGAAGCCGCCCTTATCGCCGCCTCGACTCCTGGCGCCCGTTCGGTGGAGCTGACTGGCGAGGCAGACGCCGTGATCACCCTCCTTCCCGACGGGACCGGGTTCGTCACTGCCTCCGATCTCGACGCACTTCCATCCGGACGCTCGTACCAACTGTGGATCGTCCAACGCGGAGAGGTGGTGTCCGCCGGACTGTTGCGGAGGGAGGCGATCGGATCCGTCTTTCGATTCGATCCTGCGACTCTCGAAGGTCTCGTCGTCACCGAGGAGGAATCAGCCGGCGTCGTCGTGTCAGACGGTCCGGCGATCTCGGCGTGGTTCGACGGATCGGCGTGAGCGATCACACGATCCTCCGTCGCCTCACGACCGTTCCGACGGTCCTCGTCCTGTTCGCAGTGTCGTGGGTCGGAGCCCCTCTGCTGCTCCCGATCGCCGGCATCGTGGACGCCGTTCGATGGGCGATCACGCGCCGGCCGTGGATGGCCGTCAGGCTGACGCTCTTCCTGATGGCATACACGGTCGCCGAAGCCGTGGGCCTGCTGGCGCTCGGTGTGACGTGGATGACCTCGGCAGCAGGACGCTGGTTCAACTTGGCCCCCGCAACATTCGCCATCCAGAGGTCCTGGGCCGCCTTCGTCCTCATCGCCTGCCGGACCATCTTCGGACTGAAGATCACCGCCACCGGACTCGACACCGTCAGCCCTGCTCCCTTCATCCTGGTGGCGCGCCACGCCTCGATCGTCGACAACCTGTTGCCCGCCTGGTTCGTCAGTCGCCCCCACGGAATCCACATCCGGTATGTCATGAAGCACGAGCTCCTCGTGGATCCGGCCCTGGACATCGCAGGCAACCGACTCGCCAATGTGTTCGTGCGGCGCGGTTCGGGCGAGTCGGACTCCGAAGTCGCCGCCATCAAGCATCTGGCCACGACCCTGCGGGCCAACGAGGCGATCCTCATCTATCCCGAGGGCACACGATTCTCGGCCGCCAAACGAGACCGCAGCATGGCGCTACTCGCCCGCCGCAACCCGCGCCTCGCCGAACGCGCCGGCGGTCTCGTTCACGTATTGCCTCCGCGCCTCGCAGGCACACTCACACTGCTCGATGGATGCAACGCCGACGTCGTGGTCATGGTGCATCGTGGGCTGGACGGCTTCGCCCGGATCGCCGACATCTGGCAGGGAGCCATGGTCCGCCGCAGCGTCGAGGTCGAGTTCTGGCGGATCCTCCGGACCGACATCCCTACCGGTCGCGCCGAACGCGCCGACTGGCTCTTCGACCTCTGGAATCGCGTCGACGGTTGGATCGCCGAACCCGCATGACCGGCGACATCGCACTCGCTGCGGCCGGCGGGATCGCCCTCCTCATGATCGTCGTGTGGCTGATCAGCCTCGCCGCGAAGGACGCTTCGATCGTCGACATCGTCTGGGGTCTCGGCTTCGTGCTCGTCGCCTGGATCGCCTGGGGTCGGCGCGAGGGAGGAGACGCCCGGTCCCTGCTCACCGCGGCCCTGACAACCGTGTGGGGATTGAGACTCGCCGGCTATCTGGCGTGGCGGAACCTCGGGAAGGGCGAGGACTTTCGGTACCAGGCCATGCGTCGCAAGTACGGGTCGCGGTTCGGACTCATATCCCTCTTCGTCGTCTTCGGACTGCAGGGTGTCCTGATGTGGATCGTCTCCCTTCCTGTACAGGCAGCATCTGGGGGTCCGCTCGCCTGGCTCGACTGGGTCGGAGTCGCGGTCTGGTTCACGGGTCTGGGCTTCGAGACGATCGGAGATCTCCAACTCGCGGCCTTCAAGCGCGATCCGAAGAACCAGGGACAGGTCCTCGACACCGGACTGTGGAGGTATACGCGGCACCCGAACTACTTCGGCGACTTTTGCGTGTGGTGGGGTCTCTATCTGATCGCAGTCGCCTCCGGTGCCTGGTGGGCCGTCGTGGGGCCGGCGGTGATGACCGCCCTCCTCATCCGCTATTCCGGAGCAGGACTGCTCGAGAAGTCGATCGGAAAGCGTCGCCCCGGATACGACGAGTACGTGCGTCGTACCAACGCGTTCTTCCCCGGGCCGCCCAGATGAGCACGCACGCCGATCGCTGGCGGCGACTCGACCAGGCTCGGCGTACAGGGGCACTCGCAGCACGACATCGACCACCTATAGAGTCGCAGCGCAACTATTTGGGCGGGGTGGTGATGACCAAGATCAGCAGTGGGTGCAACCGAGGTCGTCCATCAGATGACGCTGGTCACCGGCAAGTCTTGGCACGGTTCGATGGGCTCGACATCATCGATCGGTGGTACCGGCAGTGGCATCGAGAAGTGATGGAGGTTGCGTGCATGGGATCCGTGCTCAGGCTGTATGAGCCACTCCCTGGCAGGACAATCTCCATACGGATCGGAGGATCGTGCCTCCGTCGCTGACTGGACCTGGCTGTAAAGCATCTGGCAGAGCGTCACAGACGATCCCACCGCCGCCCGCGACATGAGTCGCATCGCCGACGCCGGCCGTGGGAATGCCTGCGATGTTCAACCGATCAACCCGGACAGTTCGCAATGAGCCTCCGATCGCTTGGCACCACGTTCGGCCTGGTCGCTCGCAACGCCACAAGCCGTTCCTTGGGCGCGGTCGTCAACCTGCTGACCGGAGCGGCGACCGGGATCATGGTGGCGCGGCATCTCGGCCCGGCCGGGTTCGGGCAATTCTCGGTCGTATGGGCGGCGACCTGGGCACTGGCGCCCTTGGTGTCTGTCGGCCTCGACCGTCTGCTTGTACGCGAAATCCCCAGGAACATCGGCATCGTCGACCTTCGCCGGGGACTGAGGGTGGCCGCCATCATGGGTCCACTGGCCGGTGCCGGCCTCCTGCTGGCGACCTGGTGGATCGGAGCCTCACAGGAAGTTCTTCTCGCCACGGCCTGCGCGGGTCTCTATCTGGCCACGAGCGGACTGGTCGTCACGCTCGACGCCGTTTTCAGCGCGAGCGAACGCATGGGTCTCGGCACGGTTGTCCAGGTGGTCGAGAGTGTCGCTGCGCTCGCCGGGGTCGTGGCGGTGATCATGAGCGGTGGGGGGTTGGTACCGATAAGCATTGCTCTGACGGCAGGCCGTTTGGCGCACCTTCTCGTTTCGGCTGTTGTCGTCCATTCTTCCCGGGGCCTCACGACGCGCCCCATGAATCTCGAAGCCCCGCCGTTGTCGCACCTCATCCGGACGAGCATGCCCATCGCCGGTTCACGAACTCTCAGCGAGGGAATCGCCCGTAGCGACGTCGTGCTTCTGGGCCTACTCGTCGCGCCGAGCGACGTCGGCCTCTACAGCGCCACGGTGGTCGTCTCGCTCTATATACCTCAGCTCCTGCGCGAGTACGACCAAGCATTGTTTCCTGCGCTGGCGCGTGCGCGATCATTGACCCACTCGGGCCTTGCGGTCGTCTTCCGTCAGACGTGGCGCGCCTACCTCGTCGTCGCGGTCGCCGCAGCCGCCGGTCTGGCCGTCCTGGCCCCCGAAGTCCTCGAATTGCTGTACGACTCCTCGTTCGTGTCAGCGGCACCGATTCTTGTCATCTTGACGGCCACCGTCCCGCTGCGGCTGCTTGCTGGCTTATGCGCCACGACGCTCGATGCAACGAACCGGCAGGTGACTCGTATGGCCGTGACCGCTGTCGCTCTCGCCACGAAGCTGGTTCTGGTCCCGCTGCTCGTCATCCTCTTTGGAATCGCTGGTGCAGCTGTGGCGTCGGTGGTCGCTGAGCTGGTGCTGCTTGCAGGCATGCTGGTGCCCTTCCGAGGTCTTTGGCCGCTGCGATGGGGCCATACCGCCGAAGCGATCGTCATCGGGGCCACAGTGGCCGCAGTTGCCTTTCTCACCCCGGGCCATGTGCTTGTTCGTATCGCGGCAGGCGTGGGGATCTTCGCCGTCCTCGCGGCCCTGATTTGGCGCCGAGCGAGCGACGCGCCTACCGAAGGGGGAGCGGTATGACACACGCCGCTGCGTTGCCCGCATCGATGTCATTCGACATCGCCGGGCTCGTGACCGAACACCTCGAGGATGCGGATCGCCTTGGGGCGACTGCTGCCGGCTATGTCGCTCACGCGCTCGCGCCGTTGGTCACGACGGACCTCGACGC
>JBBDWN010000060.1:23672-33395 GCA_040902855.1 Acidimicrobiia bacterium
CTGCCGGCTATGTCGCTCACGCGCTCGCGCCGTTGGTCACGACGGACCTCGACGCGACCGAGCCGGCGATCGTTGTGACCGCGGTCGATGAGGTGCCGATACCGCTGGATTGCGTCAGCACCGAGGACCTCCTGGCCGTCGTCAGGCCGGCGGTGATGACCGCCCTGCTCATGCGCTATCCCGGAGCCGGACTGCTCGAGAAGTCGATCGGAAAACATCGCCCCGGATACGACGAGTACGTGCGTCATACCAACGCGTTCTTCCCCGGACCGCCCAAGTGAGCACAGGCATCGTCTGGTTCCGCAAGGACCTGCGGCTGCGGGACAACCCGGCATGGGCTGGGGCCACGAACGATCACGAACACGTCGTCGCGCTCTTCGTCGTCGATCCCGCCCTGTGGAATAGGGTCAGCGACCGCAGGGTCGCGCTGGCAGCCGGGCACCTGCGAAAACTCGACGAGTCGCTCCGAGACCTGGGAGGCCGTCTTCGGATCGAGATCGGAGATCCGCGCAAGGTGGTTCCCGAAGTGGCCTCGTCGACCGGCGCGGAGATCGTCACAGCCAACGCAGACGTCACGCGATACGCCATGGAGCGGGACGAGACCGTCGCCAGCCGGGTCGAACTCGAACTCCACCACGGCACCCTCGTGCACCCGCCCGGTTCGATCCTGACCCAGGGGGGCGACCGCTATCGGGTGTTCACGCCTTTCAGCCGGCGATGGTTCGAAACGTCCCCGCCCCGCCTGGGCGAGCCCGGCAACGCCCGGGTCGCCGGCGAAGCAGGTCGCGAGATGCCGGAGACAGATCCTCCGCCGCTCGAACCGGGTGAAGAGGCGGCGTACGCCAGGCTGGAGGCCTTCGATCCGGCGAGATACCCCGAAGAACGCGATCGGCCCGACCTCGATTCGACGTCGCGCCTGTCGATCGATCTCAAATACGGCGTCATCTCGCCCCTCGGAATCCTCGATCACATCGGGGTCGAATCCGACGGCGCCCGCGCCTTCGTCCGTCAACTGGCGTGGCGTGACTTCTACGCCCACCTGCTCGACGAAAACCCCGATCTGGTCGACCGGGCCATGAAGCCGGGATACGACCGGATCGCCTGGAGGGATGACCCGGAAGGCTTCGAGGCCTGGACCCGGGGCATGACCGGCTATCCCCTGGTCGACGCCGGAATGCGGCAACTGCTCGCCGAGGGCTGGTTGCACAACCGGGTGCGGATGGTGACGGCTTCGTTGCTCGTCAAGGATCTGCTGGTCGACTGGCGCAAGGGCGAACGGTGGTTCCGCCGCCAGCTCCTCGACGGCGACGTGTCCCAGAACGTCGGCAACTGGCAGTGGGTAGCCGGAACCGGCGCAGACGCCGCCCCCTATTTCAGGGTGTTCAACCCCGTCTCCCAGTCGAAGAAGTTCGATCCCGACGGTGACTACATCCGCCGATGGGTGCCCGAACTCGCCGCGGTCCCGGCCGAGTTCGTCCACGAACCCTGGACCGCCGGGCCACTCGACCTTGCCTCTTGGGGCGCCGAGGCCTATCCCGCCCCCATCGTCGACCATGCCGAGGCACGCGAGCGCGCCCTCGACACCTACAAGGTGGGCATCGGCTGATCGGGGGTCAGGTCAGGAGTTCGACCAGAAGGTCGGCGGCAAGGACTGCGTCGGGAGCGAAGGCGTGTGCACCAATCGCCTTCGCCTGGTTTTCGGTTCGGAACGCCCGCCCACCGACGATCACGACGAGGTCGGGATGGTTCTCCCTGATGGCCGCGATGACCTCGGCGCACGCGTCGAGATTCTCGGTGGAGACGACGGACAGGCACACGGCACGCAGGTCGTCGAGTCTCTCCAGAGCCCGGATAAGGCTGTCGATCGGGAGGTCGGGACCCAACTCGAGCACTTCGAACCCGCGGCCCCTGACGACGTCGGAGACCATCGCCACCCCGAACCCGTGCCGTTCCCCAGGCGGGGTGGTCGCCACCACCACCCCCTTGCTCCTCCCACGTCTCGCGAACCGCGGACCGAGCTTTCCGATGAGGCGACCCGCTACCGCACTCGCCAGATGTTCGTCCTCCACTTCCAATTCGCCCGCGGCCCAACGCTCCCCGATCACTGTCATCGCCGGCGAGATGATCTGTGCGTATACCGACTCGGGGCTCGCTCCGGACGCCATGGCGGCCTCGATGACAGACCAGGATCCGACGCTGTCACCGGCCTGCATCCGGGCGACGAGGCGTTCGACCCACGGCGTATCGCCGGACTCGGGTCGACCGGCCTGAGGACGGGCGAACGCCTCGAGATCGGAGGCGGCCACTCGCCACGAACCGCCGGTCTTGGCGGCCGGGAGGAGTCCGAGCCGCACGTAGCGGTACATGGTCATGTAGTGGACACCGAGGTGGTCCGCAGCCTCCTGGAGGGTGAAATCGGCCATCGGATCGCTACCTCTTCGGCTTTCTGGAGGGTCGTCGGATTCTCAACAGAATTCCAACTATTTAGTGCGAAATTTAGGAATTACTACTAAAGTAGTAGACAACCGCCCAGATACCAAGACACCGCCAGGAGTGCGACCGCAATGGACATCACCACAGAAATCGCTCTCGACGAGGAGTTACTCGTCCTCGAATGGCGCGACCTCGCCGCCTGCAACGGGTTCGACCCCGAGCTCTTCTTCCCGGCAGGCGAGACCGGTCCCGCCGCCGACCAGATCCGCCAGGCGAAGCGCGTCTGCGCCGGATGCGAAGTCCAGGACGACTGCCTCACCTACGCCATCGAGACCAACCAGGTCTCAGGCGTGTGGGGCGGGCTGACCGAAGACGAACGACGCCCGGTGCGTCGCCGCTGGCTGGCCGAACGCCGGCGCCGCCACCTGTCCTGACCTCGCTCGTGGATCCGGCCGTCGCCGTGGCGAACACGCCTCGGTGATGTTCTCGACGTCGCCTTTTGGGGGCCGACTCGAACCGAGAGGACGACCGCCTAGCATCCCGACCGATGCCTGCCACGATCGTTCTGGGAGCACAGTGGGGTGACGAAGGCAAGGGCCGGGTCACAGACTCGTTCGCCGAATCCGCCGACTTCGTCGTCCGCTATCAAGGCGGAAACAACGCGGGACACACTCTCATCATCGGCGAAGAACGGTTCGCCCTTTCACTGATCCCCAGCGGCGTGATGTACCCCGACTGCACACCGGTGATCGGCTCCGGTTGTGTGATCGACCCCAAGGTTCTGCTCGCCGAGATCGACATGCTCGCCAGCCGCGGCGTCGACGCCGGGCGGCTGCGCATCTCCGGCAACGCACACCTGATCATGCCGTATCACCGCAAACTGGACGCGGTCATGGAGCGTCACCTTGGCAAGCACAACATCGGGACGACCAAGAAGGGAATCGGACCGGCGTACACCGACAAGTACTCCCGGCGGGGGATCCGGGTCCAAGACCTCTACGACCCGAAGATCTTTCGGGACAAGGTCGAGGCCGCCCTGGAAGACACGAACAAGGTGCTGGCCAGGGTCTACAACCAGTTGGCGATGGATCCCGAGAAGATCGCCGACGAGTACCTCGGCTACGCCGATCGACTCTTGCCATACGTCACCGACACCTCCCTCGAACTGTGGGAAGCGCTCGCCGAAGGCAAGCACGTCCTGTTCGAGGGTGCGCAGGGCACGTTGCTCGACATCGACCATGGCACCTACCCATTCGTCACCTCCTCGAACCCGACGGCAGGCGGAGCACCGGTGGGCTCCGGAATCGGACCCAAGGCGATCGATCGGATCGTCGGCGTCGCCAAGGCGTACATCTCGCGGGTCGGCACCGGTCCGTTTCCGACAGAACTGAGCGACGAGATCGGCGACATGATGATCGAACTCGGCGGCGAGTATGGAACCGTCACCGGCCGCCGCCGACGGTGCGGATGGCTCGACCTGGTGGCGCTCCGCTACGCCGTGCGCATCAACAGCCTCACCGAACTGTTCATCACGAAACTCGACATCCTCTCGGCGTTCGACACCATCAAGGTGGCGACGGCGTACGAGTCGGACGGTGAGCGGTACGACGAATTCCCCCGTCAGCAACGGGTCCTCTACAAGTGCACGCCGATATACGACGAACTCCCCGGCTGGAATGTGGACATCACCGCCTGTCGCACCGAGTCCGACCTGCCCACCAAAGCCAGGGAGTACATCGAGTACATCGAACGACGGGCTGGCGTTCCCGTCACTTTCGTCTCGGTCGGGCCCGAGCGTCAGCAGATGCTCGCCCGGTGAAGGTCCTGCTCGTCGGGTCAGGAGCGCGTGAGCACGCCCTTGCCTGGAAACTGAGCCAGAGTCCGCATCTCGAACGCCTCTTCCTGCTTGGGGGCAATCCGGGGATGGAGGGACTGGGCGACACGATCGAAGGCGTGGGTGCCACCGACGTCGGCGCCGTTGCGATGGTGGCTGCCGCCCAGAGCGTCGACCTGGCTGTCATCGGTCCGGAAGCACCTCTGGCTGCCGGGGTGGCCGACGCCCTGACGCGGGCGGGAGTGCCGACCTTCGGACCGACGCGGTCCGCCGCCCGCCTGGAGGCGTCGAAGTCCTTCGCCAAGGAGGTGATGACGAGTGCCGGCGTACCGACTGCGGCTGCGGACGCGTTCACCGAGCCAACTCGGGCCCACCAGCATGTCGATCGGAGCGAGGGCCCGTACGTGGTGAAGGCCGACGGTCTCGCCGCGGGAAAAGGCGTCCTGGTCACCACCTCGCGCCGTGAGGCGCACGCATGGATCGACAAGTGCTTCGAAGGCGGATTCGGCGCGGCGGGCGCAGTAGTGGTCATCGAAGAGTTCCTCGACGGACCGGAGTTGTCCGTGTTCGCGATCTGCGACGGCACCCGATTTCTGACCCTGCAGCCCGCCCGCGACTACAAGCGACTGGGCGACGCCGACACCGGTCCGAACACCGGCGGCATGGGGAGCTTCTCGCCGGTCGAGCTTCCGTCCGAGCTGCTCCCGACAGTCGAACGTGAGGTGATCGAACCGACGATCCGCTTCATGGCCGAATCCGGGAACCCCTACGTCGGGTTCCTGTATGTCGGGCTGGCCCTCACCGACACAGGTCCGAAGGTGATCGAATACAACTGCCGGCTGGGTGATCCCGAGACCCAGGTGGTCCTCCCGCGAATGTCCAGTGACCTCCTGCCGATCCTCGCCGGGGCGGCCGCCGGGAGTCTCGGAGCCGACACGATCGAGTGGCGAGACGAGGCTGCCGTGAACGTCGTTCTCGCCTCGGCCGGCTATCCCGAGTCACCCCGTTCCGGCGACGCGATCACAGGCCTCGACGAAGTCGGCGACGACGTCCTCATCTTCCATGCAGGGACACGCCGCCTCGAGGGCCGAGTCCGCACTGCCGGCGGGCGGGTCCTGTCTGTCGTGGGGCTCGGAGCAGACCTGGCCCTTGCCCGTGAAGCCGCCTACGCCGGGGTGTCCCAGATCAGATTCAAGGGAGTGCACTACCGCACCGACATCGCCCGGTAGCGGGCAAGTCCCTCCAGGAGCGAAGCGACGTTGGGGGGACCGACGGCTGCTTTGAGCCGTCGAGGGGGGCGTGAGCGTCAGCGAACTCGTCGATCGCCTCTGACGCGGAGTGAATCGACGGGTCTGACAGCTTCGCGGACGGCCCCCCTCGGCCTCGCAAAGCCTCGGCCACTCCCCCCAACACTCCCTCGCAAAGCCTCGGTCGCGAGGGGGAGAGATAGCCTCTGACGCGACCGCGCTAGAGCGGGATGTGAGCGGCCAGGTCTCCGTGTGGGCGGACCTCGATCGACCTCAACCCGTGCCATCGAGCCATCGACTCCAACTGTGGGAGGACTTCACGGCCGACACGCACCGGGTCGGACCCCGGCTCGGCGAATGCCCCCTGCACCAGGAGCACCCCGGCCGATCGATCCGCCTTCAGGTCCACCCGGCCGACGAGCTCGCCGTCCAGGAGGAACGGCAGGACGTAGTAGCCGTGGACCCGGCGTTCTCGCGGGACGTAGATCTCGATCCGGTAGTGAAAGCCGAACAGGCGCTCGGCCCGATCCCGGAACCAGACGACAGGATCGAACGGCGCGAGCAATGCTCCGCCCGAGATCGAGCGGGGCACGGTGAGTTCCGGGTCCATATAGACCGGGCCGGGCCATCCGTCGACCGTGACTTCGGAGATGTCCCCGGATGCCGCCAGGGCGGCGAGGACGGGACGAGCGGTAGAGACCTTGATCCGGTAGTAGTCGGCCAGGTCAGCCGCCGTCCCAATTCCGTGGTGACGTACGGCATCCCGGAGGAGACGGCGAATGCCCTCGGCTTCGTCGACTTCCTGGTCCCGAACCGATGCGGGAATCACCCGCTCGGTAAGGTCGTAGAGACGGGTGAAGTTCGGGCGGTCGGCGATCGCGATCTCACCTCGGACGAACAGCCACTCGAGAGCGAGCTTGCCGGGGCCGTAACCCCACCAGGGTCCGGTGCGAGTCCCACCATCGGACAACTCGCCGACTCGGAGCGGCCCCGAGTCTCGCACCTCGGCGAGTACCCGTTCCACGAACTCGGGTTGGTCGGTGATGATCTTCTCGATCGACTTCCACGGATGGCTCCGTCGCATCCGATGGGCGACATGCGGCCAGCGCTCGATGGCGGTGAGAGAGGCCTCGTGCACCCAGTATTCGAAGAGTTCGCCCGACTGCCACAGCCAGCGGTCGAGGGCGTCACGGTCGTAGGGTCCGAGACGGGCGAAGAACGGCATGTAGTGCGCCCTGGCGATGACGTTCACCGAGTCGAGTTGGACCACGCCGATCCGCGACAGCACCCGTCGAAAGTGACGCACATCGGGTGCAGACTTGGGAGCGAGGTCGGCGAACCCCTGGGCGCCGAGCGCGAGACGACGAGCGCGCTCGAGGCTGATTCGAGGAGGGGTGCCGACCATGCCAGCGGAGCGTAGAGCCCCAGCGATACGAGAACTCGGCGAACCTTGACCATCTCGATGTGGAAGTCTCGGAGGGCCTGCGTCGCTACAACTCCAGCTTCTCGAGGTGTTCGGGGCAGATGAACTTGACGGCCGCACCGAGCACCACCCCGCCGAGCAACAAGTCGTCCTCGGTCGGGGTCCGCCCGTCGACAAACAGAGCGGCCACCCAACCACGCAGGACATCGATGGGACCGAATCCCTCATCGAGCAGACCGCAGAAGAGCACTCCGGTGTTGAACAGGGACTCCGCTTCCTCGAACGCCGCGCCCTCCAACCCTGTCCCCTCCAGACCGTGATCGATGGCGGCCAGATACAGCGCCAGGGTGGGGATATTCTCGGCTGAGTAGGTCGGCAACGTCGTGGTGGTAGAGGTGGTAGAGGTGGTAGAGGTGGTCGATGTCGTCGTCGTGGTCGACACAGAGATCGGCTTGGACGTTGTCGACGTAGACGTCTCCGCCTGAGGCGCAGAACACGCCACCAGACCGAAAATCAGGGTCGTCGAAACCAGCCGGAAGATCACCGTGATCAGGCTACGCACAACGGTGCTGACGACAGAGGCTCAGCGCGCCGCCGCCGGATAGCGAGCGGCGAGCGTTTGATTGAACGTCTGCGACGGGATCAGAACCTGTGCTCCCGCACCGGTCCGGTAGTTCTGAACGGGGATGGACAACCGAATCACATCGGACGGACCGAGACCCCGATACCGGAATCCGAGACTGGCAGCCTCAGCGGCTCCGAAGCCCGAATCCATCCGGACGACCGATGCCAGATTCTGAAGTGCTCCGGTGAGTGCACCCACCGAGTCGTAGGAACTCAGGACATCGGCCAGTTGGAGCAGGACCTGCTGCTGCTTGCGCTGACGGTCGAAATCGGATCCTGGCGCGCGGACCCACTCACCCTCGCGGTAGACCTCAGGGCTACGAGACCTGACCCAGGCGAGGGTCTGGTTCCCGTCGGCAAGCTGGCAACCGGCCTCCAGGTTCAATCCGGCCCTCATATCCCGGATCGGGTAGTCGCCGACGCACAGCCGTGTTCCGCCCAGCCGATCGACGACGGTGGCGAACCCCGAGAAACTGACCCGGGCGTAATGGTCGACCTTGATCCCGGTGAACGTCTCGACGTTGAGCGCCAGCAGATCAGCCCCGCCGGCCAAACCCGAGCAGCCGCCCATGCTCCGGTTGATGCGCTGGTAACGCTCGGTGCAAGCGTCGTTCAGATAGAGATCTCGCGGTATCGACACCATCAGCGGCGTGCTCCCGTCAGAGGGGAGCAGGACGTTGATGATGGTGTCGGCGAGGAACCCGCTGGCGTCGGTGCCGATGAGCAGGATCGACTCGAACATCCCGTCAGGGAGGGACGGACTCACAGCTTGCGGGATCTCCAGCGGAGCTGCGGCCTCCTCCTCCAGTTCACGGAGCTCGGCCTCGAGCTCTGCCGCCAGTGCGCGCCGTTCCTCGTCGGCAAGAGTCCGGCTCTGAAGCGCTTCGGCCTGGGCTGCAAGGTAGGCGCGCAGCCCGTCCTCCACTTCGTCGTCGCTGCGCCCTTCGAGAATCCGCTCTGTGGTCTCGGTGTCGAGCGCCGGATCGGATGCAAAGGCGTTGAACCCGTCGTACACGAACAGGCTGAGACCCAGACCGATGCCGAGGACGACGGTGAGGAACGACTTGAGAGGGTGGGCGGAGATCCAATCCACAGTGGGCCTTGGGGACGGGGGTATCGACCGGTGATGCTAGGTCAGATGCGCAGGATGCCTGGTCTCAGGATTCCGACGGGCCCGTCCGCATCACCGTCCCGGTGAACATCCCAACGATTCGACCGTCGCCCCGTGTCACAGTGATCCGGTGGGTTCCGAGGGTTCTGCCTCCGACTGCCGGCTCGGCAACGGCTCGGAGAACGTCCCCCTCTTCCGACCCTCCGCTGATGACGAGGTGAGCGTCGACGGCCACTGCCCGATGGTCGCCGCCGTTCGAAGCGAGACCCATCGCACAGTCCGCCAGCGAGAAGACCGCGCCCCCATGGGTGAGGTCGAGAAAGTTCAGGTGCTCGGGGACGATCGGCATTTCGAGCACCACCTTGTTCTCGGCTGCCTCGACCAGGCGGATTCCGAGATGAAGTGCGTAGCGGTCGGCAGCGAGCAGGCGCTCGACTCGTTTGGCGTCCACGACGGCGACGCTACTCCGGGTGGGCGGTACCCTGCCGCCAATGCGTGCATTGACCCTCGGTCTCATCGTCGCGCTCGCAGCCTGCGGCAACGCGACCTCCAGCACATCCACTTCGGCCGAACCCACCGGGACCACGACGGCGACGTTCGACCCGGCCGACCTCGTCCTGTACGAGTCGGCGGCGTATGGCTTCGCGATTGCCCACCCAGTCGACTGGACCGTTTCCGAAGTGACCGTCGAGAATCTCATCGGATTCACCGCACCGTCAGGCGGTCTGTTGACCCCCAACTTCAACGTGACGATCAACGAGGTACCCACCGAACTCGTGCCGATTGCCTATTACGAGGGTGAGATCGAACGGGTGAGCACGTCGCTGGAAAACGCCGAAATCCTCGAGGTGGCCGACGTCAATGTCGATGGCGTCATCGGCCGCGGCCTCACCGTCATCACCCGCCAAGCCGACATGGATATCGGGATCTCGCGAATCATCGTGATCAACGAGGGTCGCGCCTACGAGTTGTCGTTCTTCGCGGAGGCGGCCGACCTCCAGCGCCTCTCTTCGATGGTGACGGCGATCTTCCAAAGCTTCCAGTTCATTCC
>JBBDWN010000061.1:0-5098 GCA_040902855.1 Acidimicrobiia bacterium
CCGGGCCGTCCCCGATCTTTCACGGTTTCAGTCTCCCGGCGAACGCTTCGGTGGCGGCGGGGAGTCCGCGGCCAATGGCATCAGCGATTGCCGAGAAGAACATGCCGGCCAAGAATGACCGGGTTCGGACGGTGAGGTCGATCCGGACGTCCGTTCCTGACTCGGCATGACCGAGAGCGACTTCTATCACGGCGATGAGTTCGCTGGTCTCGAGGTCCAGCCGCATGAACTCGGGTTGGACCACCCGGGCGACGCTGGCCTGTCCTCGATACTTCATCCCCCCGACCGTCACCGTGAACAGGAAGCCAGCCAACTGTCCTTCGTCGGTGTGCGTGGCATTGGTCACGTCGTCGACGCCTGCGACGCCCTCCCATGTCTCCGGGCGTTGCAGCGAAGTCCATGCCTCGGCGGGCGTCGCGGTGGTGGCGGCGGTGGCGTGGAAGGTCTTTTCTGGCATCGGCAGGCGAGCCTAACGATGCATGAACAGGGTCGATTCGACTCCTGATATCGAAGATCGGGTGCTGGGATTCCCGCACTATCGTCGGAGCGATGTCCGGTCTCCTGGCGTTCCACGCGCACCCAGATGACGAAGTGATCCAAACCGGCGGCGTGCTGAGCAGGGCCGTCGATGCCGGCGAGCACGTCGTCGTCGTGACAGCCACCGATGGCGCCGAAGGTGAAGTGCACAACTACGACGAACCGGACTCCGTCAAGGCCCGTCTGGCCGAGGTGCGGGCCGAGGAGGTGCGAGCGTCGCTCGACGTGCTCGGAGTCGAACACCACGTGTTCCTGGGGTATCGGGACTCGGGGATGATGGGTGAGGAGTCCAACAAGCATCCTGAGTGCTTCTGGCAGGCCGATTTCATGGAGGCGACCGGCCGTCTCGTCCGCGAGATCCGTCGCCACAAGCCGGATGTGATGATCATCTACGACCCGTATGGCGGCTACGGGCATCCCGACCACATCAATGTCCACCGGATCGGACTGGCCGCCTACACCGGCTGCATCGATCTCGGTCGCTTTCCGCTCGAGGAGGGGGAAGAGTTGTGGGAGCCGAAGAAGCTCTACTGGACGACCTGGCCCCGGAGCCGCGTCATCAAGATGATGCAGGCGCGCTTCGCCGCCGGTGAGATCACCGAAGAAGAGCTGGCGGGTGCGGAGGATCGGGGGACCCCCGACGAGTACATCACGTGTTGGGTCGATGTCACCGACAAGGTCGATGTCAAGGAAAAGGCGCTGCGGGCGCATCGATCCCAGATTCCGCTCGACTGGCCGTGGCTGAGGGCCGCTGAAGATCAGAAGGCCGAGATGTTCGGTCGCGAGTCCTTCGTGCGGGTGTTCACCCGTGTTTCCGCCCCTGACATCGAAGACGATCTGTTCGCCGGTCTCCGGTGACCGCCGCCGACAACTGGCGGACCGAGCTTGCGGCCTGGGAGATACCGGAGCATCTGCTCGCGGCCGTGGACGACTCGCCGTACCGCTGGCCGGTCGAGCTCTTCCGGCGGCGCAACATCACTGCGGCCGAAACCGAGGCCCCGCCAACGTTCGACATCGTCTCCCGTCTCGCCGGTGCGGGCGGCTCCGTTCTTGACATCGGGGCAGGGACGGGTCGAGCCTCGCTTCCTTTGGCGATCAGCGGGCACCCGGTCACTGCGGTCGAGAGGTCGGCCGAGATGGCATCGGCGCTCCGTGAGGAGGCCGCCGCGATCGAGGGCCGGTACGAGGTCATCGAGGAAGCGTGGCCTGTTTCGACTGAGATCGGCGCGTTCGACGTCGTCATGGCCGCCCACGTCGTCTACGACGTCTCCGCCATCGAGCCATTTCTGGCGGCGATGGCCGCACATGCCCGCCGTGGCGTGGTGCTGGAGATGACGGAGACGCACCCGTGGACTCCGCTCGGGCCGTACTACCGCGCCTTGCACGGGATCGAGCGGCCGGCAGGCCCGTCGGTGGATGATCTCGTTGCGGTGATACGCGAGGTGTTCGAGGTCGCGCCGGAGGTCGTTCGGTGGGAGCGCCCCGGCGGGACCTGGTTCGAATCGTGGGAGGAGATCGAGGAGGTCTACCGGCGTCGTCTCGTGCTTCCCCCCGATCGGATCGGGGAGCTTCGCGCGCTTCTCGGCCCGGATCTCGCGGTCATCGACAGCCGGATGACCCTGGGCGACACCGTACGCCGCCTGGCGACGGTGTGGTGGACGACGGGCGACTAGTTTTCTCATCATCATGAGCGCCTTTCTCCATCCCTTCAGTCCGCCTCGCATGACAGAGTTCGTCACCATCGTTGGCGGCGAGGGCGCCGAGATCTGGGACGCGGACGGCAATCGGTACATCGATGGCATGGCATCGCTGTGGTACATGAACGTCGGACATGGTCATCCGCGGATGATCGAGGCCATCACCGCCCAGGCGAAGGCTCTCGCCAGCTATCACACCTTCGCCCCGTTCTCGAATCTCCCGTCCGAAATGCTCTGCGACACGATTCTCGACCTGTCCCCGTTCGAACGAGGACGGGTGTTCCTCACGTCCTCGGGCTCCGAGGCGGTGGACAGCGCCATGAAGATCGCCCGGATCGCCCAACGCGAGGCCGGCCGACCGCACAAGACCATGATCGTCAGCCGCGAACACGGCTACCACGGGACCAACTTCGGCGGCACGTCGGCCCAGGGCATCCCGGCCAACCGTGAGGGATTCGGCGAGCTGGTCGGCAACGTGGTCAACGTGGCAGGTCCTGACATCGAGCCGATGGCCCGCCTGTTCGCCGACAAGGGCGACCAGATCGCAGCCGTGATCTCCGAGCCGCTCCAGGGCGCAGGCGGTGTCTTCCCCCCTCCCGAGGGCTACCTCGAAGGGCTGCGGGCGTTGTGCGACTCCCACGATGCATTCCTGATTTTCGACGAGGTCATCACAGGTTTCGGACGCCTCGGAACCTGGTTCGGTGCACAGCACTACGGCGTGCAGCCCGACTTGATCACCTTCGCCAAGGCCGCGTCGTCCGGCTACATCCCGCTCGGCGGTGTGATCATCGGTCCTGCCGTGACGGATGCGCTGACAGCGAACGAGGGCTTCGCCCTGAAGCACGGCTACACCTACTCGGGTCACCCGATCGCCGCCGCCGCCGGGAATGCGGCCATCGCCATCCAACGAGACGAGGACCTTCTCGACCTGGTCCCGTTGATCGAACGGCGTCTCGGTGAGGGACTCCGCGCGCTCCTCGGTGACGGACTCGTCACCGAGGTTCGGGGAGCCGGGGCGGTGTGGGCGGTCCAGTTGGGAGAGCATCGGGACGTCATGAAGGACCGCGATGCTGCCCTCGCCGAAGGAGTCATCGTTCGACCCCTCGGCAACTCACTCGTCATGTGCCCGCCGCTGGTGATTACCGAGTCCCAGGTGGACCGGATCGTCGACGTTCTGGCGACGGTGCTGTCGCGCTGACGGTCCAGGCTCGGTAAGTCGGACAACCAGGCGCGAGATCCCCCCTAACGTGGTGTTTTCCCGTGCTTCTCGTTCGTGATCTCCGTTTGGAAGTTGGCCCGCGCGTCCTGTTGGACGAGGCGAACTTCAGTGTGCAGGCAGGGGACAAGATCGGTTTGGTCGGACGCAACGGTGCGGGCAAGACGACACTCATGCGGACACTCGTCGGGTTCAGCCTCCCTGCCGGCGGGACCGTCACGCGGTCGGGCAATCTCGGATATTTCTCCCAGGAGGCCGCCCTTCCCGACCTGGAGTACCCGGGGATGACGGCCCTCGAGCGGATCTTGGCCGCCCGCGAGATCGGAGCGATGCAGCGCCGCATCGAAGAGACCCGCCGCAAGATCGAACGACTCGATGGCGAGGCGCGGGATCGGGCAATTGCCCGTTTCTCCCGACTTCAGGACGAGTTCGATGCCAAAGGCGGTTTCGTGGCCGAAGCCGAAGCCAAGCGGACCGCAGCCAACCTCGGAATCGACAACGACGATCTCTCCCAACCTGTCGCAACCATGTCGGGTGGACAGCGTCGACGTGTCGAACTCGCCCGAATCCTGTTCGCCGAAACCGACGTCATGCTCCTGGACGAACCCACCAACCACCTCGACCTCGACGCCAAGGCGTGGATGGTCGAATACCTCGCCAACTACCGCGGGGCGCTGCTCGTCGTCTCCCACGATCTGCCGCTGTTGGACGAGTCGATCACCTCCGTGCTTTCCCTCGAGAATCATCAGATCGAGCGCTACAACGGCAACTACAGCTTCTTCCTCGCTGAGCGTGAGCGACGGCGCGCCCAGCGCGAGAAGGAACGAAAGCACCAGCTCCAAAAGATCAACGCGCTCGAAGAGAACGTCAGGCGGTTCCGCGGGTCCACCGAGAAGATGGCGCGGCGGGCACGTTCGATGGAGACGCGCGCCGAACGGCTCAAGCGGGACTTGGTCGAAGTCCAGGCGCGCGGCAAGGACGTGAGCGTGAGGTTCCCCCAACCCGAGGCATCCGGGCGGACGCCGTTGGAGGGCAAGTCGCTCGCCAAGTCCTTCGGTGACAACCTGGTCTTCGTCGACATCGACGTCGCGGTCGAACGCGGCGAGGCTTTGATGATCATGGGACTCAACGGTGCGGGCAAGACCACCCTCTTGCGCATTCTGGCGGGGGTGGAGTCACAGGACCTCGGAGAGGTCGTGGTTGGCCACAAGGCGTCGCTCGGGTACTACGCCCAGGAGCACGAGCAGATCCTTTCCGGAGTGACCGTCTTCGAGCACGTCAAGCGCGTATCTGAAGGGATCCCAGACCAGAACATCCGGGCGCTGCTCGGCCACTTCCTTCTCGCCGACAAGGTCGACCAGGATGCGTCCACCCTGTCGGGCGGGGAGAAGACGAAGCTGGCACTCGCCATGCTCATGACGTCGCGGCCGAACGTGCTGCTGCTCGACGAGCCCACCAACAACCTCGACCCCCAGGCCAAGAATGCCCTGCTCGGCGCCCTGGCCACCTATCAGGGCACGATCATCCTCGTGTCGCACGACACCGACTTCGTGGCCGAACTCGGTCCGGACCGGGCGCTCATGATGCCCGAGGGCGAACTGCACTACTTCGACGAGTCGATGCTCGACCTCGTCGCCATGGCCTGACG
>JBBDWN010000062.1:0-32402 GCA_040902855.1 Acidimicrobiia bacterium
GGAGGGTTTCGTCCACGCCAGTTGGTGAAGTTCGAGCGCCTAATCTCGGGTCGTGCCGAAGACCATCGGAATCCTCACCGCCGGCGGAGACTCGCCTGGTCTCAACGCCGCCATCCGCGCAGTCGGCAAGGCGGCCCAACGCCGCTATGACATGCACGTCATCGGCTTCCGGGACGGTTTCTCGGGGCTGATCCAGAATCGTCATATCCGTCTGGACGGCGACATGCTCTCGGGCATCCTCACCAGAGGCGGGACGATTCTCGGAACGTCACGAGTGAAGGTCCACAAGGTGGACATGGGTGACGGCTCGAAGATCGACATGCGACCGATGATCCAGCAGGTCGTCGAACAGCACGACATGGCGGCGTTGGTGTGTCTCGGCGGCGGCGGGACCATGAAGAACGCCCTGCGGCTGCACAAGGTCGGGATCCCGGTCGTCGGACTGCCCAAGACCATCGACAACGACGTCGCTCACACGGACACGACTTTCGGCTTCGACACCGCGCTCGGAATCGCAACCGAGGCCATCGACCGTCTCCACTCGACGGCCCACTCCCATCACCGGATCATGGTGACCGAGATCATGGGTCACAACACCGGCTGGCTGACCCTCGGGTCCGGTCTGGCCGGCGGGGCCGATGCCATCCTGATTCCTGAGATCTCGCACAAGGTCGAATCGGTGGCCGAATCGATCCTGCAGCGCAAGGCGGCCGGATCGAACTTCTCGATCGTGGCAGTGGCCGAAGGGGCGATGTCGGCAAAGGACCGCACCCGTCACGACGAAATCCGCTCGGCGATCGATGCGCTCGACGATGACGGCGACGACACCGATCTCCGCGCCGAACTCGACGACTTCCACCATTCCCAGAGGCGCTCCACCGAGGATCTCGCCGCCCGTCTGGAGGATCTGACCGGACTCGAGTCGAGGGTGACGATCCTCGGTCACGTGCAACGAGGCGGGACACCGTCGATGGCCGACCGGCTGCTGGCCACCCAACTCGGCACCTCGGCGACCGACGCCATCGCCGAGGGCATCACCGGCGTCATGATCGCCATGCAGAACAACGTCGCGGTCCCGGTTCCACTCGAGGACGTCGCCGGGCAACGCAAGACTGTCCCCCTCGATCATCCGTGGATCGAATCTGCACGCCATCTCGGCGTGTGCATGGGCGACTGACTGCTTCTCAGCCGGCCGTAGAGTTCGCCGATCGTGACGGCCCGTCCCACCAGCGTCCTCTCCCGCGAGCTTCTCCCCGCCTCCGTCGCCATCTACACGATGGTCGCTCTCGCCGCGTTCGAGGGACTGGCCGTCAGCGCCGCCCTTCCCCAGGTGGCAGCCGACCTGGGGGATGTCCACCTCCTGCCGTGGATGGTGACGGGATACCTCCTGATGGCCGGTGTCGCCACGGTCGTCTCCGGGCCGCTGATCGACAGCTACGGCGTGCGAGTGGTGTTCCGGATCGCCATCGCGGTGTTCGTGTCCGGTGCCGTCATCGCATCCTTCGTCCCGTCGATGCCGATCATGGTGGTTGCCAGGCTGGTCCACGGCGCCGGGGGCGGAGCGATCATCGCCATCGGTATCGCCGCGGTCGGGCTCATCTATCCGGGCCATCTCGTCGGGCGGGCGTTCGCCGCCAACGCGACAGTGTGGGGCGTCATGGGGGTCGCCGGTCCCGGTATCGCGGCGTTCATGCTCACTGCACTCAACTGGCGCTGGATCTTCCTCGTCAACATCCCGCTGGGTCTGATCGCGCTGGCCGCCGGATGGAAGGTGATGCCGGGACCGATCGAGAACCAACATTCCCGGCGGGTGGACGTCGTCGGGGTCATCGGAGTTCTCGCCCTCAACACGTTCCTGCTGCTCGCCGTCGACAGCCTCGGAGTCAGTTCTCTTCCGTGGATCGGGGCAGCAGTCGTGGTCGGGTTCGGCCTCTGGACCCACATTCGACGGACTGCCGATCCGATCATGCGAATCCGTCATCTCGCCACACAGCCATTCGCCACGCTGGCCGTCTCGCTGGCGCTACTCGTCACCGGTGCGGTTGCGATGAGTTCGTTCCTGACGCTGTACGTGCGAGGGGGTCGAGGCGCCTCCGAAGCTCTCACCGCTTGGAGCGTCTTCTTCTTCGTGATCGGCTGGACCATCGGCGCCAACCTGTCGTCCCGACTGCTCGATCGGATGGCCGAGTCCAGCGTGATCGGCGTCGGCTTCTCGCTCACCGGTCCGGGACTCGGCCTCCTCGGCGTGGCAGTGACGTTCGACGCCCACCTGGCGGTCATTCTCGGGCTGATGGTCGTGACCGCCTCTGGGGTCGGGCTGGGCACCAATGCGGGGCTGACGCTGCTGCGGGCGGTGAGCGACCCGTCGGAGATCGGGCGGTCATCGGCGGCCCATCAGTTCTTCCGCAACCAGGGGTTCACGCTCGGTTCTGCGATGGGAGGCGCGGTGATCTTGGCGGTCGTCGCCACCGCCGTCGGCGACGTCGAGATCGTCCGGGACGTGCTCGCCTCCAACGCCGTGCCCAATCCGGTCGTCTCCGAGGCCATCCGCGACGGCTACGCGGCGGCAGCCTTCACCGGTTTCGGGATCGTGATCGCCGGACTCGTCCCCTTCTTCGCCCTCCGCCGCCACCTCGCCCCCGCCCGAGCATCCCGACCCCGTTTTTAGCGAACCAGCGCTACACAAACAGTGCGTTTCGCCGACCAAAACGGGGGAGGCGGCGACGCGGCGCCGAGGGGGCCGACGAGGTAGGTTGCCCGGATGTCCTCCTACGACGCTTACGACACCCTTCGTTTCGAACGTCCCCACCCCGCCGTTCTCGAAATCGTGCTCGACAATCCGCCGGTGAACACCGTCGGGATCGACGGCCATCGCGAACTCACAGACGTATGGCTCGACATCGCCCGCGACGACTCGGTGCGGGCGGTGCTCCTGCGGGCGGAAGGCCGAGCCTTCTCCGCCGGCGGCGACTTCGACCTCCTCAGCCACATCATGTCCGACCACGCCAACGTCACCCGAGTGATGCGGGAAGCGGGCGACCTGGTGCGCAACATCGTCGAATGCCCTCAGCCCATCGTCTCGGCGATCAACGGCGTTGCCGTCGGCGCCGGCCTCGCCGCAGCATTGTTGGCCGACATCCCCATCGCCGGGCGCAGTGCCCACCTCCTCGACGGACACGTCACGATCGGCGTCGCCGCCGGCGATCACGCGGTGGTCCTGTGGCCCCTGCTCATGGGCATGGCGAAGGCCAAGTACCACCTTCTCACCAACGACCCGATCGACGGGACGGAAGCCGAGCGGCTCGGATTGGTGTCGAAGGTCGTCGATGACGACGTGCTTCGGGAAGAGGCGACGGCGATCGCGGTGAAGCTCGCCGAAGGCAGCCGCACCGCCATCCAATGGACGAAACGCTCCCTCAACCACTGGTTGCGCAGCGCCTATCCGGCATTCGACGCCTCCCTCGCCCTCGAATTCCTCGGCTGGCTCGGCCCCGACGCCGTCGAAGGCGTCCAGGCAGTCCGCGAGAAGCGTCCCCCATCCTTCGAGTGATGTCAGGCGGGGACGAGTCAGTCGACCAGCCTGAACCCTGACTGGAAGAGCGTGTAGAGCAGCACGACGATGATCATCCCGCCGGTGACCCAAGTTCGACGGGGGATCCGACTCCACCAGGGCAGACTGGGCCTCCCCGGAGCCTCGGGATCCTCGACGATGGTGGGCGGTCGCCCGCAAACCTCGCACACCTCCCCGTTCACCGGGGCATCACACAGGAAACACCACGCGGCCATGACCCACATGCAAGCAGCGCCGGAGACGAGAGACATGAGGGGTTATGCTCAGCCCAAGTGACCGGGCCCGTCCCAAACCCTGACTTGGACCTGCATGCCCCAGGTGAGGCGTGCGGTGTGTTCGGGGTATTCGCCCCCGGCGAACTGGCGGCCAACATCACCTACTTTGGGCTCTTTGCCCTCCAGCACCGTGGTCAGGAGTCCGCGGGCATCGCCACCTCCGCCGGTGAGACGGTCACCGTCGTCAAAGATCTGGGATTGGTCGCCAACGTCTTCGACGAGGCGGATCTTGCCGGCCTCGACGGGCACATCGGCATCGGTCACACCCGGTATTCCACCACCGGTTCCTCTTCATGGGAGAACGCCCAGCCCGTCCACCGTCAGAAGGGCGCCACCTCGATCGCATTGGGTCACAACGGCAACCTCACCAATACGCGCACACTCGCCGAGCGATACGGCGACGGGAGGGCATCAACCGACTCGGATTTGATGCTCGAGGCGATCGCTCGGGAAGTCGACGACGAGCGCGGCGACCAGCGCGGGCTGGAGATGGCCATGCGCAAGGTCCTCCCCGAGTTCGAAGGCGCGTTCTCGCTCGTCGTGATGGATCAGGGCCATCTGGTCGGAGTGCGGGACCCTCGCGGGTTCCGACCCCTCTGCATCGGACGATTCCCCACCGGCGGGTGGGTGCTGGCGTCGGAGACGGCGGCCCTCGACCTCGTCGGCGCCGAGTTCGTGCGAGAAGTCGAACCGGGAGAGATGGTGGCCATCGACTCGACCGGTCTCCGATCCCATCGACCTTTCGAGGACGTCGAACCGGGCTTGTGCGTATTCGAATTCGTCTATTTCGCCCGACCCGACTCCCAGTTGTACGGGAGGAATGTCTTCGCCGCCCGCCAGCAGATGGGTCGCAATCTGGCGGTCGAGCATCCCGTCGAAGCCGACGTGGTCGTCCCGGTGCCGGAGTCGGGGATCCCGGCCGCCCAGGGATATTCCGAGGTTTCGCACATCCCGTACGCCGACGGCTTGGTGAAGAACCGCTACGTGGGGCGTACGTTCATCGAGCCCAGCCAGATGCTGCGTGACCGCGGCATTCGCCTGAAGCTGAATCCGATCCCTTCGACCTTCGCCGGGCGCCGGGTGGTGCTCGTCGACGACTCGATCGTCCGGGGAACGACCACCCGTCAGCTCATCGAGATGGTCCGCAAGGCGGGAGCCAGCGAGATTCATCTGCGGGTTTCGTCACCGCCCTATCGGTGGCCGTGCTTCTACGGGATGGACACGTCTGATCAGACCAGGCTGCTGGCGGCCCAGATGACGACCAGCCAGATCGCCGAGTTCCTGCAGGTGGACTCGATCGGATACCTGTCGATCGACGGTCTCGTCGCCGGGACTGGCGCGCCTCGGGACGGGTTCTGCACGGCGTGTCTCACCGGGGAGTACCCGACCGACGTGTCAGAGGCCGACGGCAAGTTCATGCTCGAACCCGCCGGACCATGACCTCGTATCGCGAGGCGGGCGTCGACCTCGAAGCAGCCGACCGCCACGTCGAAGCGATCTCGAAGATCGTCACCGCCACTTGGACGGATCGGGTCGTGGGCGGGTTCGGCGGATTCGCCGCAGGCGTCGAGCTCCCAGCGGGCTACCGCCGTCCAGTGCTGATGATGTCCACCGACGGTGTCGGCACGAAACTGGCACTGGCCGCCGCCACCGGCCGCTGGAGCGGAGTCGGCCACGACCTTGTTGCCATGTGCGTCGACGACCTCGCGGCGGCGGGAGCCCTCCCCCTCGCTTTCGTCGACTACCTCGCCGTCGGTGCCCTCGACCCGGAGCGGGACACGGCGATCGTGACGTCGATCGCCGAAGCCTGCGGCATCGTCGGGGCCCCCCTCGTCGGCGGCGAGACCGCCGAGCATCCCGGCGTGATGGGCCGCGACGACGTCGATCTCGCCGGGGCGGCGCTCGGCGTGGTCGAGCACGGCGAGCAAGTCGACGGTTCTGAAGTGCAGCCCGGAGACGTGATCGTCGGATTCCCCTCACCCAACCTGCGTTCGAACGGCTTCTCCCTCGTCCGACGAGTGTTCGCCCAGTCGGACCTCTCGGCGCCGATGCCCGGTGAAGACGTCTCCCTCGGCGAGGTACTCACACGGCCGTCGGTGCTCTACGCGCCGCACGTGCTGGCTGCAATCGGGACCGGGAAGGTGAAGGGGGCCGCCCACATCACCGGCGGCGGGATCCCGGGAAACCTTCCGAGAACCCTTCCGAAAGGGCTCGGAGCCGAGCTCGACCCTGCGACCTGGGAGATCCCGAACGTGTTCCGAGTCGTCGCCGATCGCGGACCGGTGCCCTGGGACGATATGACCGATGCTTTCAACCTCGGGCTCGGATTCTGCGTCGTCGTCGAGCCGGACGGTACCGCCGCCGTCCTCGGCGCCACCGAGGCCGTCGGCTCCAGGGTGGTCGGGAAGGTGGTCGAAGGGCGCGGTGTCCGGTTCAGCGGACCGCTCGGCTGACGCGGCGACCCGGTCGCCTGGCACAATGGGCGTCGATGTTCCCACCGCTCCCCTGCCGCGACCGTAAGGCTCTCTTCGCCGCTCCATAGATAGACGGTCTTTCGCCGTCCGTCCTCGACCAAGGAGCAACCATGACCGACCTTCGACACGAAGACCTGATAGCCCCCGTCATCGCCTTTGACACCGACCTGGTGATCGAGCGGGCCGCAGGAATCTGGATCCACGACGCCGCCGGCAACCGCTGGGCGGACTTCGCCTGCGGCACCGCCGTCACCAATCTCGGCCACAATTACCCGGCGGTGGTGGCCGCCGCCCACGCCCAGATAGACCGGTTGATGCACTCGGGCTGCGTGTTCCACTACGACACGCTGGTGCAAGCCGCCGAACGTCTCCAAGCGATCACGCCGGCCGGGATCGAGAAGTTCGGTTTCGCCAACTCGGGTTCCGAGGCCGTGGAGGCCGCCGTCAAACTTGCCAGGAAGATGACCGGACGTCAGTCGGTGATCGCCTTCCGGGGAGGATTCCACGGGCGCACGATGGGCTCGGTGGCGTATACGACTTCCAACAGCAAGTACCGCGACGGGTATCACCCGATCCTCGGTTCGACCTTCATCAGCCCCTTCCCCCACCCTTATCGCTGGGGGATGACCGAGGACGAGGCCGTCGCCCACTCGCTGAACGAACTCGACATGTTGTTCCGGCACGAGGTCACACCGCACAATGTCGCCGCCCTTCTGATCGAGCCTGTGCAGGGTGAAGGCGGCTACTACCCGGCACCGGTGAGCTTCATGACCGAACTCAGGCGGGTCTGTGACGAACACGGAATTCTGTTGGTGTTCGACGAGGTCCAGACCGGATTTGGGAGAACGGCCGAGTGGTTCGCATCCGACCACTTCCCGGTCGACCCTGACATCATCGCCCTCGGCAAGGGAATCGCCAACGGACTCCCGCTGTCGGCATATGGAGCTTCGGCTGCCCTGCTGGACGGGTGGAAGGTGGGATCGCACGGGACGACCTTCGGAGGCAACCCGGTGTCGTGTGCGGCGGCGGTTGCGGTGATGGACACGATGGGAGATCTGCTCCCGAACGCACGGGCGGTGTCTGCCCGGGCTTTCGAACGGTTCGAGAAGCTGAAGGTCGAGCATCAGACGATCGGTGATGTGCGCGGTCTCGGGCTGATGATCGGCGTCGAACTCGTGTCGGATCGGGAGACGAGGGAACCCGACGCGGCCGCCTTCACGCACATCCAGCAGTACTGCCTCTCCCGGGAGTTGGTCATCATCGAGTGCGGCCCGACCGCCAACATCATCCGTTTCATCCCTCCGGTGATCACGACTCTCGAGGAGTTGGATTGGGCGATCGACCTGATCGGCGACGCACTGGAGGACTGGGAGTCCTGACGGGAACTAAATGCAACAGGTCGACGTCGAAGGGGTATGAAGCCACTCACATCCGGATTCCTCGTCGCAGCGCTGCTGCTGAGCGCCTGCGGCGCCGGGGAACCCGGCACCATGCCCACTGACACCCAGTCCGACGATGTCATCCTGACCGTCACCGACGAAGGCGGATTCGCCCCCGTCGAGTCGCTCCTCGGTCGCCACCCCCGATTCGTGCTGCAGGCAGACGGTCGTCTCTACACGCCGGGTGTTGTCTCCGCGATCTATCCGGGTCCGATGCTCACCCCGATCTTCGTCGGCACCATCGACGAGGCCGACATGGACGAAATCCTGCGCCTTGTCGCCGAAGCCGGTCTGGGTGACATCGACGGTCGTGTGAACGACACCACCGCCGCCGCCCACGTCGCCGATGCCACCACCACAGTGGTTACCTACTTCGACGGCGAGGAAACGCACACGGTGTCGGTGTATGCCCTCGGCATTGCACTCGAATCCTCGGAACTGGCCGAGGACGTGATGGCGGTGGTCGAAGCTCTCGACCGGGCGGCGGCGAACATCGATGATGCCGTCGAATACCGGCCGACCAGGGTGGAGATCCGTACCGGTAACGGCCTGGCGCTCCCCGACCCGGAGTACCGCACCACCAAGCCGTGGCCGCTGGAGACCGCGCCCGACGAACTGCCCGTGGGAGAGCTCGGCTGGCGCTGCGTCGTCGTGGAGGGTCCGCCCGCCACCGATCTGCTCGAGCTGTTCGGTGAAGCCACCCAGGCCACGGTGTGGGACTACCAGGGAACCGAGATCGCGCTGATCGCCCGCGGCCTCGTCCCCGGCGAACCCGGCTGCCGCTGAGGGCCTGGTGAACCCAGGGTTGGTGGGGCCCCCTGAGGGCCCCGCTGGCCCAGGGTTCGTCCCATCCAGCGAACTCTGGGCGCCAGGGGCCCTCCAGGGGCCCGGGGAACCCTGGGTTCGCCAGG
This sequence comes from Acidimicrobiia bacterium, assembly GCA_040902855.1. GTDB lineage: Bacteria > Actinomycetota > Acidimicrobiia > Spongiisociales > ZC4RG35 > DATHWB01. The sequence continues at coordinate 8,671 of JBBDWN010000062.1, forward strand.
CCCTTTCTATCCGTTGGCGGTGGGGGGTTGGAGGCGGGCGGCCCAGGCTTGGGTGAAGCGGTCGAGGATCATCGCCATCAGCACGATCGCCAGGCCCACCTCGAACCCGAGGCCGTACAGGTTGCGGGTCAAAGCGCGGACCGTCTCGAACCCGAGCGCCCCGCCGCCCACCAGCCCGGCGATGATCACCATCGCCAGCACCATCATGATCACCTGGTTGACGCCCGCCATGATGGTCGGCGCCGCCAACGGCAGCCGTACCCCGAGCATCGTCTGGCGCGATGTCGCACCGAACGTCTGTGATGCTTCGATGCTCTCCTCCGGGACCTCCTTGATCCCGAGCGCCGTGATGCGGATGCCTGGGACGATGGCGTAGAGCACCGAGGCAATGATCCCCGGCACCGCACCGACGGTGAAGAGAATGACGGCAGGGATGATGTACACGAGGGCCGGAATCGTCTGCAGGCCATCGAGGATCGGGCTCAACACCGCCTCGACCCTGGGTCTGCGGCCCGCCCACACCCCGATCGGCACTGCGATCGCCACCGACAACAGCACGCCCACCATCACCTGGACGAGCGTGTCGATGGAGATGGCCCACAGTCCGATGGCACCCATCGTCACCAGCGCCAACGCCGAGAACACCGCCAAGCCCCATCCCCCCACCTTCCAACATGCCCAGGCGGTGACGACGACGAGCACCGGCCATGCCACGGTGAACGTGAGGAACTCTCGAACCGGAATGATGATCCCGGCGACGACGAAGTCGTTGAACGGCCGAGTCGCCCACGAGAGATTGTCCCGCGCCCACACGACCACGTTGTCGATCGGGTCGAAGGCGCTGATGGTGGTGAGCGCCGGAAAGTCCGACCATCCGGCGAGAACTCCCACGATGAGTCCGACGACCAGACCGGTAGCGCCGATCAGCGTCGTCCGATTCGAAACTCGCTTCGTCCGGTCGATCTGGGCGAGTCCTCGCCACATCCGGTCGAGAACGACCGCGACGGCCACGATGGCGAGACCGGCGGCGATCCCCCGTCCGGTCCGCCGCTGAGACAGCGTCTGGAGCACCGCCGCTCCCAGCCCGCCGGCGCCGATCAGCGCCGCCAGCACCACGATCCCGAGCGCCATCATGATCGTCTGACTGAGGCCGGTCAGGATGGTCGGAAGGGCCATCGGCAACTGGACTTTGAGCAACGTCTGGCGTTCGGTGGACCCGAACATCTCCGACGCCTCCACGGCCGCCTGTGGCACCTGCCGAATTCCCAGCGTGGTGAGCCGGACGACCGGCGGCAGGGCGTAGATGACCGTGGCCACCGCCGCGTTCACCGCTCCCACCCCGAAGAAGCCGAGAAGCGGAAGAAAGTAGACGAAGGCGGGGACCGTCTGCATCGCATCGAGGATCGGTCGGATGGCAGCCTCGACCCTGGGGCGCCGGGAGGCGAGCACGCCGAGCGGAACGCCGATGATCACCGCGAACAGAACTGCCGTCCCCATCAGCGCCAGAGTCTCCATCGTCGGTTCCCACAGTCCGACAACACCGGCATACAGCAACGCCACCGCCGCCACCGCCCCTTGCTTCCACATGTGCACCCTGGCGAGGGACAGGAAGACGAAGCCGGCAAGGAAATACCACGGGAGCCACAGGAGGATCGACTCGAAGCCTTCGATCACCCAATTGAGGAACCCGGTGAGTGGAACGAAGAATCCCGTGAAGAGCAGATGGGAACGCCGGTTCTCGCGGATCCACGTTCCCATGTCGTCGAAGAAGTCGGAGAAGAAGGTGTCGAGAACCGCCGGGAACGAGCCCGTGACCGCCATCTGGAGGACGAGGACGAAACCGGCTACTCCGATCCAGGGGAGAACTCGCCGCACCGCCTCGGTGCCGAGCGTCACCGAAATCGGGGGCGAGGTGGCGGCCATCAGTCTGCCGCCAACAACTCCGCAACGGTGGACCGGTCGACGACACCGACCGGCAAGCCGTCGGAGTCGACCACGCACAGCGACGTGATGCCGTCGAGGAGGACGGGCACGATGTGCTCGACGGTGTCGGTCGCGGCCACCGTGCGGGCATCGTCCTGCTCGGCCCGACCGGGACGCATCACATCGGCGGCGGTCAGGACCTTCGCCTTCGGAATGTCACGGGTGAACTCTTCGACGTACGGCGTGGCCGGTCGGGTGATCAACTCCGCCGCAGTTCCGATCTGGTCGAACGCCCCGTCCTTCATGATGGCGATCCGATCGCCGAGCTTGATGGCCTCGGCGAAGTCGTGGGTGATGAAGACGAGCGTTCCTCGCATCTCCTCTTGGAGGCGAATCAGCTCGTCTTGCATGTCGCGACGGATGAGGGGATCGAGGGCGGAGAAAGGCTCGTCGAAGAAGAGAACCTCGGGACCGACGCAGAGAGCCCGGGCTAGTCCCACCCGCTGTTGCATGCCGCCGGACAGCTGTTGGGGGAAGTGGTTCTCCCAGCCCTTGAGACCGACTGTCTCGAGGACTTCCAGAGCGCGCACATGACGGTCCCGGCGACTCAGGCCCTGGATCTCCAAGCCGTAGGCGGCGTTGTCGATCACCCTCCGGTGCGGAAACAACCCGAAATGCTGGAACACCATCGACAGCTTCTTGCGGCGCACCTCGCGCAGGTCGTCGTCGTCCAGCGCGGTCAGGTCGACGTCGTCGAGCATCACCTGGCCGCGACTGCTCTCGGTGAGTCGCGACACACACCGGATGAGCGTGGACTTTCCCGAGCCCGACAGTCCCATGACGACGAAGGTCTCGCCCCTCCGAACGTCGAAGGACACATCGCGCACTGCAACGGTGCATCCCGTGTCGGCGAGTATCTCGTCGCGCGACCGTCCCTGCTCCGCCTGTTCGATCGCCTGATCGGGCCGTGATCCGAATACTTTCCACAGATGGCGGATCTCCAGACAGGCTGACTCGAAGGCGTCGGTAGTCATCGGTCGATAATGTAGCCACCGTCTCCCCGGCGCGGCCGGGGGGACAGGAGGGAAACTCATATGAAGCGAACACTCGCTTTGACATTGTCGATGGCACTGTTCCTCGCCGCCTGCGGCGGCTCGGATGCCGGAGACACCGACGAACCGGACGCGCCTGATGCGGACAAGCCCACGATCACGCTGATCGTGAACCCGTGGACCGCCTCGCGCCTCAACGCCGAGGTGGCGAAGATCATCATCGAAGAAGAACTCGGATACCCGGTGGAAATCACCGAAGTGAACGAGAACGACGCGATGTTCACCGGCATGGCAGACGGCACGCTCGATGCCGTCCTCGAGATCTGGCCTTCGGGCGTCACAGACGCCGAGACGGCGTACTTCGACGAGGGCAGCGTCGTCAACATCGGCGAACTCGGAACCGTCGGCAAGATCGGCTGGTTCGTCCCGAGCTACGTCGTCGACGAGAACCCGACACTCGCGACGTGGGAGGGCTACCAGGATCCGGCGGTCGCTGAGATGTTCGGGACCGCGGAGACCGGCGATCTCGGTCGGTTCCTCGGAACCGACCCCTCGTACTCGCAGTACGACGAGCAGATCATCGCGAACCTGGGCCTGCCGTTCCAGGTGGTGTTCTCGGGCTCCGAGCCGGCGACTGTCGCCGAACTGGACGCCCGCTTCGCCGCCAACGAGCCGATCATCATGTACTGGTGGACGCCGACTGCGGCAGTCGCCAAGTACGACCTGGTGAACGTGACCCTGCCCGCCCCCAACGACGAGTGCGCCGCAAGTGCGGCGGCCGGTGACGGTGGCGTGGACTGCGACTATCCCGAGGACGTCCTGTTCAAGGCGGCATCGGCGATGTTGGAGGACAAGGCGCCGGACGTCTTCGCCTTCCTGCAGGCGTTCACCCTGACCACCGAGGATCAGCTGTCGATGCTGCCTCCGGTCGAGATCGACGGCCTCGAGCCGTCGGCCGTGGCAGCCACCTGGGTGGCGGACAACGAGAGCACCTGGTCGGCCTGGCTCCCCTGAGCAAGCAGACCCACTGAACCTACGAAGAGGGGGGATCCGACCGGATCCCCCCTCAGCTCTGGTGGCGGTACCAGTCCGTCTGCTCGGGAGGCAACGGGGTGTTGCCCAGCACGAGATCGGCTGCCTTCTCGGCCAGCATCATCACCGGCGCATAGATGTTGCCGTTGGTGACGTACCGCATGGCGCTGGCGTCCACCACCCGCACTCCCTCGAGACCGTGAACCTTCATGGTTCTCGGGTCGGTCACCGACATTTCGTCGGTTCCCATGCGGGCGGTGCACGACGGATGAAGAGCCGTCTCCCCGTCACGCTTCACCCACTCGAGGATCTCCTCGTCGGTCTCCACCCCCGGGCCGGGCGAGAGCTCACCGCCGTCGTACGGCTCGAAGGCGGGCTGGGCGAAGATCTCTCGGGTACAGCGGATCGCCTCCACCCATTCCCGCCGGTCCTGTTCGGTGGACAGATAGTTGAAGCGAAGGGCGGGCTTCTCCCGCGGGTCGGTCGAGCGGATCTTCACCGAGCCCATGGAGTTCGAGTACATCGGTCCGATGTGGACCTGATAGCCGTGACCCCCCGCCGAAGACGACCCGTCGTAGCGGATGGCGATGGGGAGGAAATGGAACATGAGGTTGGGCCAGGTGACCTCGTCGTTGGAACGAAGGAAGCCGCCCGCTTCGAAGTGGTTGGTCGCACCGGGGCCCTTGCGGAAGAGCCACATCAGCCCGACGATGGGTCGGCGCCACATCGCCATCCACGGTTGGATCGAGACCGGCAGCTTCGACGCATGCTGGATGTAGACCTCGAGATGATCCTGCATGTTCTCGCCCACGCCGGGTAAGTGGTGGACCATGTCGATTCCGAGCGGAGCGAGCTCGTCGGCATTTCCCACGCCTGACAACTGCAGGAGTTGCGGGGTGTTGAAGGCACCGCCGCACAGGATCACCTCGCCCGCGGTGACCCGTTCGGTCTTGCCTCGCACCGTGTATTCGACCCCTGTTGCCCTGGTTCCCTCGAAGACGATCCGGTTGACCATCGCCCGAGTGACCACTTCGAGGTTTGGGCGATCCATGACCGGGTGCAGATACGCCCGTGCCGCGCTGAGCCGTCTCCCGCGATGCACATTGCGATCGAACCGTGCGAAGCCCTCCTGCTTGCGCCCGTTGACGTCGTCGGTCAGTGGGTGGCCCGCCTGTTGGACCGCCTCGAAGAACGCCTTGAAAAGCGGGTTCTTCGCCGGTCCCCGCTCGAGCACCAACGGGCCATCCCCACCCCGATACTCGTCCTCACCGGCCAAACAGGTCTCCATCCGCTTGAAGTATGGAAGACAGTGGGCGTAGTCCCAGGTCTCCATGCCGGGGTCGGCGGCCCACCTCTCGTAGTCCATCGGGTTCCCCCGCTGGAAGATCATCCCGTTGATCGATGACGACCCCCCGAGCACCTTGCCTCTGGCGTGATAGATCCGACGGCCGTCCATGTACGGCTCCGGTTCCGACTCGTATTTCCAGTCGTAGAACCGGCTGCCGATCGGGAACGCCAACGCCGCAGGCATGTGGATGAAGACATCCCAGCGGTAGTCGGGACGCCCGGCTTCGAGGACGAGAACCCGATTCGACGGATCGGCCGACAGGCGATTCGCCATGGCAGATCCGGCGGAGCCGCCCCCGACGACGACGAAGTCGTATGCGGCCATCAGTAGGGCGCCTCGACGTGACCGGAGGCGACGTAGACCGACTTCAGTTGGGTGTAGTGCTCGATCGCCGCCAGGGAGTTCTCACGGCCGATCCCGCTCTGTTTGTAGCCACCGAACGGCATCTCGATGGGAGTCAGGTTGTAGGTGTTGATCCACACCGTCCCAGCCTCCAACGCCGCCGCCACCCGGTGTGCCCTGGTCAGGTCAGACGTGAACACACCGGCAGCGAGCCCGAATGGGGTGTCATTCGCCCTGGAAACCACCTCGTCTTCGGAGTCGAATGTGAGAACCGCCATGACCGGTCCGAAGATCTCCTCGCGCACAAACTGCATGTCGTCGGTGCACTGATCGAAGGCGGTCGGTTCGACAAAGAAGCCAGCGTCGAGCCCGGGCGGCCGCCGCCCCCCGCACAGGAGGCGGGCCCCGGATGCCTTGGCGATCTCGATGTAGGACAGCACCTTCTCCATGTGATCCCGCGAGATCAGAGCTCCCACATCGGTCTCAGGATCGAGCGGGTCGCCGATGCGCATCTTCTCCGCCCGTGCAGTGAGCCTCCCGACGAAGTCCTCATGGACCGACTCGTGCACAAACACCCGGGTCCCGTTCGAGCACACTTCGCCTTGGGTGTAGAAGTTGGCGAGGAGGGCTCCGGAGACGGCGTCGTCGATGTCGGCGTCTTCGAAGACGATGAGCGGCGACTTGCCCCCCAGTTCCAAGGTGACGTGCTTGAGGGTGGCGGCGGCGGCGGACATGACGGCCTTGCCGGTTCCCACTTCGCCGGTGAGGGACACCTTGGCGATCCCGGGATGGGCGGTCATCGCACGCCCGGTGCGGGCGTCGCCTTGGACCACGTTGAACACCCCATCCGGTACCCCGGCCTCCGTATAGATCTCGGCGAGGGCGAGGGCGGTCAACGGTGTGAGTTCGGCCGGCTTGAAGACCATCGTGTTCCCGCACGCCAGGGCGGGGGCAGACTTCCAGCAGGCGATCTGGATCGGATAGTTCCAGGCTCCGATCCCGCCCACCACACCGAGCGGTTCGCGACGGGTGTACGCGAAGTCCCCGCCGAAGGCGTAGTGGTGGCCATGAAGGGTGGCGGCCACCCCCGCGTAATACTCGATGCATTCGGCGCCCGAAATCACGTCGACAGTGGACGCCTCGCTGATCGGCTTGCCCGTGTCCAGCACTTCCAATCGAGCGAGTTCGTCGTTGCGTTCCCGCAACATCCCAGCCGCCCGGTTGAGGATCCTCCCCCGCTGGGCGCCGGTCATCTGAGACCAGCTCCCGAACGCTTCCCGAGCGGCGCGCACCGCCCGGTCGACGTCGTCGGCCGAAGCGTGGTCGATGATGGCGATGACTTCTCCGGTTGCGGGGTTGATCGATTCGAATGTCTCTCCGGACGTTGCCTCTGCACTTCGACCGTCGATGAAGAGACGATGATGGGTCACGTTCACTTGGGACCTCCTGGACCGGCGCCGAGGATAGGAAGCGGACGCTGGGCGCGCCCTGCCCGCTTTCTGTGGGATCCTCCTGCGATGTCCATCCCCGACAGACTCGCCCGCCACCTCGATTCATGGCTCGGTGTGTGGCCGCCGCCGGATGCTGGTGTCACCGTCGTCGGCTCCGAGCTGCGCACTGCTCCGGGGTGGGACGGATCGACCCGGATCGTGGCAGGAGTCTCGAGTCCTGAAGGGACGGTCCTGTCAGTTCCCCCTGATGCGGTCGAGGCGGTTCGAGCGCTCGGTTCCGATCTTGAGACCATCGGCGAGGCTCTCGGTGTGGCCCTCGGACGTCCGGGGCGACTGTTCTCCGGAGTGTTCAGGTGGAGCGACGACCCTGCTGCCGACCGCGGTCGAGGGGTGTGGCTCCCGACCGACGACGCCCGCGTCCTGCCGTGGCTCAAGCCGTTCAACGGAGACGTCCTCGTCGGATTCGACGGCACGGCGGTCGCCGCCGGAGTGGGACGCAAACTCCACGACGAGTGGGGCCACGAGCTGGCAGTCGTCACTGAAGAGGCCTACCGGGGCTTCGGCTGGGCCCGGGATCTCGTCGCTCAGGCGGCGCACAGGGTGCTGGCCGAGGGAGCGGTGCCCACCTACCTTCACGCCCCCGACAACGAGGCTTCGGCCCGCACCGCCGATGCTGCCGGGTTCCCCGATCGGGGATGGCGCATCCACGGTTTCAGCACTCATCGCACGGCGGAAACCGACGGCGGCGGCGCTCAATCCTCGACATGAGTCGGGCGGGGAGCCAAGCCCGCCGCCCGATAACAGGAGTCGATCACCTCCATGTTCGCGACCGCCTCGTCCGGTCCGGTGGGGATCGGCGTTCCGTCTACCACGGCATCGCGGAAGGCAGACAACTGGTGAAAATAGGTGCTCGACGTCTCGACCGGGACGACATCGATCCCGTCAGCGGTCTCGACGGTGAGTGTCGACCCGTTCTGGGGGGCGAGCGGGTTTTCGACCCGCATCGTCCCGTGAGCGGCCGTCACGACAAGCCCCGCTCCCCGATGTCGATCGGAGCCGACCATCGAACTGAAGACCGAACCGGTCATGCCGTCACCCCAGGAGAGTTCGGCGGCGAGCCAGGCATCGACGCCGTCAGCGTTCGCTTCGGCATGCGCAGACACGACAACCGGCTCTGAGCCGACAGCCCACCGCGCCCAGGCGATGGCATAACAACCGAGATCCATCGTGGCGCCGCCGCCCAAGTCGATGTCCCATCGGATGTCGCCCGGTCCGATGCGACCCTCCTCGACGACGAACCAGGCGTCGACCCGCCGGATGGGGCCGATGCGATCGAGGGCCGCCCGCATCTGGCCGACGAGCGGGTGATAGCGCCAATGGAACGCCTCCATCACCACCCGATCGGTTGCCGTCGCCGCGACGTGAATCGTGTTGGCATCGTCCGCATTGGCCGCGACCGGCTTCTCACACAGCACGTGGAGACCGGCGTCGAGAGACGCCAGCACCCAAGGCCGATGCAAAGAGGCGGGCGTTGCGACGTAGACGGCATCGACCAGACCCGCCGCCAGAAGTTCCGGATACGACCCGAAGGCATGAAGAACGCCCCAGCGTTCGGCCGCTTCCCTGGCACAGGTCAGATCCCTGGCCGCCACGGCCGTCACCTCGACGCCAGCCACCAGCCTTGCCGGTTCGACCACGGCCCACTCCGCGATGCGGGACGCTGCCAGAAGTCCGATCCGGAGAGCCATCGTGTCAGGGGGTGCCGTTCAATCCTCGGCCACAGTCGCCGCCTTCTGGGCGATTTCGGTGACCACCGACTCGTTGGCGAGGGTGGTGACGTCGCCGAGTTGGCGGTGTTCGGATATGTCCTTGAGGAGACGCCGCATGATCTTGCCGGAACGCGTCTTGGGCAGATCGGGAGTGAACACGATCGATTTGGGCTTGGCGATCGGACCGAGCGTGGTCGCCACGTGGTTTCGCAATTCCTGCAGCAGGGTCTCGTCGCCCACCCTGGTGCCGCGCAAGGTCACGAAAGCTGCGATCGCCTGACCGGTGAGATCGTCCTTCCGCCCGACCACCGCCGCCTCGGCGACAGCCGGATGGGAAACGAGCGCCGATTCGACTTCGGTCGTCGAGATGTTGTGCCCCGCCACCAACATGATGTCGTCGACCCGCCCCAGCAGCCAGAAGTAGCCGTCGGCGTCCCGCTTGGCACCGTCGCCGGGGAAGTACATGCCGGGGAATCGCGACCAGTAGGTGTCGACGAACCGCTCAGGGTCGCCCCAGATCGTTCGGGCGATCGACGGCCACGGACGTGTGATCACCAGATACCCGCCGCCAGGGATGCCGACCGACTCGCCGGCGTCGTCGACCACGTCAGCGAGGATGCCTGGGAACGGCGTCGTCGCCGAACCCGGCTTGGTCGAGGTGATGCCGGGCAGGGGCGAGATCATGATCGCCCCGGTTTCGGTTTGCCACCAGGTGTCGACGATCGGACACCGCCCGCCACCGATGTTGTGGTGGTACCAGATCCACGCCTCCGGGTTGATCGGCTCGCCGACGGTCCCCAGCACTCTGAGGCTCGACAGATCGTGGCCGGCCGGGTACTCGTCACCCCACTTCATGAAGGAACGAATGGCGGTGGGCGCGGTGTAGAAGATCGTCACGCCGTACTCGGCGATGATCGACCACAGCCGGTCGAAGTCGGGATGATTCGGCGCCCCCTCGTACATCAGACCGGTGGTGCGGTTGGCGAGTGGGCCGTAGACGATGTAGCTGTGGCCAGTCACCCACCCGATGTCGGCTGCACACCAGTACACGTCCTCGTCGGGCTTGAGGTCGAACACCCAGGAGTGGGTGGTCGTCACCGACGTCAGGTAGCCGCCCTGGGTGTGCACGATCCCTTTCGGCTTCCCGGTCGTGCCCGAGGTGTAGAGGATGTAGAGCGGGTCCTCGGCCCCGAGTTCTGCGGGTTCGCACTCGGTCGGCTGACCGTCGACGAGGTCATGCCACCAGATATCTCGGTCGGGTTGCATCGTCACGTCGTTCTCGGTGCGGCGGACGACGATGCAATGCCGCACATCGGGAGTGCGGGCCAGCGACACGTCGGTGTTCGCCTTGAGCGGCACGACGTTGCCACCGCGCCAGGCTCCATCCTGAGTGATGACGACCCGGGCGTCGGCGTCGAGGATGCGGTCAGCCAGCGCGTCGGAACTGAACCCCCCGAACACGACAGAGTGGACTGCGCCGATACGGGCGCAAGCGAGCATCGCAACAGGGAGTTCGGGGATCATCCCCATGTAGATCGCGACCCGATCGCCCTTCTCGACCCCCAACGACTTCAAGGCGTTGGCGAACCGACAGACATCCTCGTACAACTCTCGGTAGGTGAGTGTCCGGGTGTCGCCTGGCTCGCCCACCCAGTGATAGGCGACCTTGTCCCCTGAACCGGTGAGATGGCGGTCGAGGCAGTTGTAGCTGAGATTGAGCGTGCCGTCGGCGAACCACTTGTAGAACGGCGGGTTCGAATCGTCGAGACCCACCGTCGGCTCCTTGAACCACGAAATCCGTTCCAGTGCCTGTTTGGTCCAGAACGCCTCGAAATCGGATTCGGCCTCGTCGTGCACTCCCGGTTGGGCGTTGGCGGCAGCGACAAAACCAGACGACGGGGGGAAGGTGCGGTCCTCTCGCAGGAGGTCTTCGAGTGTCTCGCTCACGTGTGGGCCCTTTCTTCGAACGCCCCTCGACTGTATTGCGCGTGTCCGCTCTTCGCCCCTTCGGAGGCGTTTGGCACCGATCCACGGCCGATATGTGGTCGAATCAGCGCCGTGCACGTCGAGCTTCGAATCCATGGTGTCTCCGGCACACCCGCCGATCGCGTCATCGGCGGCCCTGCCAGTCCCGACGATCGCTTCGCCGGTGAGCCCACCACCGTCCTACGGCCGGATGGCGGTGATGGCAGGCTCCTCGCATATCGCTGGGCGTCGCGGACCTCGGGGTCCGCTGCGAGTGCGATGTGGCTCCTCCTCGTTCCCTACATGTTCTTGAACTTGGCGGGATGGGCGCTTCCACCCGCGTCCGAAACCCGCCATCGGCTCTCGGTGGCCTCCGTCAGGATCGCCGGCCTGTTCCTGACCCTCGTCTTCGCGCTCGTCACCGCCAACGGAGTCATCGGGGTCGGGGCGTATCAGGTGGTGCGCGGACCGATGTCGTGGGCACACGCCCTCACTCTTGGCGTGGTCGTGTCTGCGCTCGTCATGGTGACCCTGTGGTTCGCGACGACCCGCGCCGACGATGCGCGCAACGACCGGCCCTATCTCCGGTCTCCGCACATCGCCATCGCCCTCTGGGGCGTCTGGGCGACGGCGGTCACTGCGGCTGCGGAAGTGTCGGGGTCTGCCAACCCGATCGGAACGATGTGGGTGCTTCCTGCAGCCCTCGCCGTGCTCACCGCCGCAGCCTCACTGTGGCGGGGACTCGAAGACGTGACCAGGCTGTTCGGTCGGGTGGCGATAGGGGCGTCGCTGGTCCTTCTCGCATCGGTCATCGCGCGCCCGTTGGAGACGATGTCGGAACTGCCGGAGACGCTCGTCACACTCGGCGGACTGCTGCGGGGAGCAGTTCTCGCCTACGCCTTCAGCGGGATTCTCGTCACTGCGCTGGCCTGGTCGCGATCACACCCGGATGCGGGTCCCGCCGTGGGAACGCTGATGGCGCTCGCCGGGTCGACCGGCGCCGCAGTCGGCGCAGGCGCCGTCGTCGTCTCCGGAGCGGCGTTCGGCGTGAACGCGAGCTCCGCCGCCGGCCCCCTGGCCGAGGCGTTCGCCGTGGGCACGAGCCTCGTCGCGGCGGTCGCCGCCTTCCACATGTGGACTCACCTCGAACCGGGATCGAGTCCGCTCGAACGACTCGTCCGTACCGCGGTGTCGATTCGCGACGACGCCCGCCCGCTTCTCATGGCGGTTCCGATCATCACACTCGCGGTGGGAACGGTGGCACTCGACCCGATCGACGGCGCCTTGGCATGGATGGCCGCCGTCGCGTTCGGGGTAGCCGTCGTCGGTCTGGCCGCGGTGGGGTTCCGGCTCGGCTACCGAGCGGTCCCCTCGTTCGTGGTCGTCCTAGGAGGCACCGTCATCGGCCTGGTCGCGGCGGATGTGGTGACCCTGCGCGCCGTGGCAGTCGGTTTCACCCTCGTACTCCCGACGCTGGCCGTCGCCGCCCGGATCGCCGGCGCCTTTCGGAGTGACGATCGGCGACGAACGCTTGCCATCCCGTGGGACGTGGGTTCGTTCTTCTCCCGCCGATTCCACCCCTTCGCGCCGCCGACGTACCGCGATGTCGTCGAACGCGACCTGAAGATGGTCCTCACCCAGCTCCGACGGACACACGACCGGGTGGTGGTCTCGGCACACAGTCAGGGCTCGATCGTCGCAGTCGCCGCACTCGGCTCGATGCCCGAAACCGATATACGGCTCCTCACCCACGGATCGCCGCTCGCCACGCTGTTCATGAGATTCTTCCCGGTCTCCTTCCCTCCAGAGGTGCCATCGCGGATCGCGGTGCGCCCTTGGATCAACCTGTGGCGACCAACCGATCCGATCGGCGGACCGGTGCGCAGTTCGGTCGACCGACGCGTCGAGGATCGACACCTGCGCGTCCACGGCGGGTACTGGCTTGGAGACGAGCCGGAGTACGCGCACGCGGTCGACGATCTGCTCCGGACGGAATCCAACCGTTGATCACTACGTTGTCGTCGGTATGAGCGAAAGCCAACACGACCTCCTCGCCGATTCGAAACGCCTGATCGCGGTCGTCGGGGCGACCGACACGCCGGGAAAGTACGGCGGAATCATCTACCGCGACCTCCGTGGTCGCGGACATCGAGTGGTCGCAGTGAATCCCAACCGGCCGACGGTGGCCGGCGACCCGTGCTTCCCGGACCTGACGTCGCTGCCCGAGAGGCCCGACATCGTCAACCTCGTCATCCCGCCCACCGCCGGCCGGAAGGTGGTCGACGAGTGGATCGGACTGGGTGGCACGACAGTGTGGTTCCAGCCGGGAAGCTACGACCGGCAGCTCGTCGACCACGCCCGATCCAATGGCCTCGATGTGATCGACGGCGACTGCATCATGGTCGTGAGCCGCCGCCTGGCTTCCTGACTCCGCCCGTACAGTGGGTTCCTGAGTCGAACGAGGAGCCACTCCGATGTTGAATCCGTCCCCAGAGGTCTACGAGGCCGTCAAGGGCCTGCGAGTCGTGCGCAACTTCGAGAACCGGCCGGTCAGCGAAGAGAACCTCACCGCCATCCTCGATGCCGGCCGCTGGACCGGGAGTTCGAAGAACCGCCAGAGCTGGGTCTTCGTCGTGATCCGCGATCGCAACCAGCTCGACCGTCTGGCCGAATGCGGCGACTTCACTGGCCCGGTCCGTTCGGCGAACCTGGTCATCGCCCCGATCCGGCTGCCGGACGGCTACGACTGGGACATGGGGAGAGTCAGCCAGAACATGATGCTGGCGGCGGCAGCCCTCGGCGTCGGGTCGTGTCCGATCACGTTGCATCGACATGATGACGCCCGCTCGGTGCTCGGAGTCCCCGCCGACCACGGATGCCAGTGGGTGATGGCGATGGGCTACCCGGACACCGACGCGGAGGTCGCGGGACGAGCCAAGAGCCCGCTCAGCGGGCGCAAAGATCTGGGCGAGCTGGTCAGATACGACCGGTTCGCCTGAGGGCGGATCGAACCCATCGATCGACCAGCCAGGCCATGCCGATGAGCTGCACCCAGTCACCGAGCCGCGTATAGAGCGTCGGACCGTCGGTGCGGAACTGAACGGTCCCTTCCAGGGACGTGATCTCGGCCAAGCCGGTTCGTTCACCGACCACGCCCCCGTCGGTGATGAGGGTGGAGCGACCCGTGACCGAACCATGGACGACATCGACGCCGAGTTCGGCTGACCGCATTCGCGTCATCCCGATCAGTTGGTCGCTGGCGTGGGAGAACGGATAGCTGGCCTGGCTGGTCGCGACGACGATCAGGTCGGCTCCCGCCCGCACGTGCTCCCTGCTGTAACGGGCGAAGGAGGACTCGAAGGAGATGACGGATCCGAACGTGGCGCCGTCTACGGCGAAGATCACCGGGCCGTCACCGCGGATCATGTCGCGGGGGACACGATCTAGGTCGGGGATCCGCCCGAAGATCGATCGGGCGGGAACGTACTCGCCGAACGGGACAGGGTGACGCTTTCTGTACTCGCCGACGAGGTTGCCGTCGGCGTCCCACACCACGTTGGCGTTGATCCATTCGGTATCCGAGACGGGGCGATCGCCGCCAGCCAACAGGACCGCTCCGATGCGGTCCGCCTGAGCGGCGATGGCCGCTCCGACGTCCGGGTCGAGGATCGGGTCGACGCCGAACCCGGTCGACCCTTCCGGCCACACCACCAGGTCTGCCGCACCGGGCTCGATCTGTGAAGTCAGCTCCAACGAGGCGGCGAAGGTGGCGGCGCGCTCGCCCGCGCAACGCTGACCGGGACAGGGGGACGACCCTTGGACGATGACGACGTCGATCTCGGCGCCGTCGGTCCGGGGACCAAAGACCGCTCCGGCCACCCCGAGCACGCCGATCAGCCCGATCGGAGCGGCGACCCGCCAGTCGATTCGACGCTCGGTGATGACGATCGCCAGCGCGGCGGACGCGGCCACCAGCACCATCGACCATCCAGACGTTCCGATCCACTGCGCGGCATTTCGCAACGCCGCGTACTCGCCGGCCGGATAGCCGGCCATTCCCCAGCCGAAACCTCCCAGCGGAAACCGCTCCCGAACGTACTCCATGAGACCCCAACCGGCGGTGGCGATCAGCGCCCACTCGACCGGCTCCCGCTCCCGGCTCTGGTAGATCAGTCGGGCATACACAAGCGGGAACACGGCCTGGACGACCACCAGGGGAATGAGCGCGATGACGCCCAGTTCGGCCAGCCATGGGAAGAGGGTCGTGAAAAAGACGACACCGAACGTTCCCCCCGCCAGCCAGGCGTGGGCGGGCCGAGATGCCAACCGGATGGCCACGAGAAAGCCGGCGATCCCCGGGATCACCATGAACCCGATGCTGTTCGGGGGAAAGGCTGAGACGAGGACGAAACCGGACGCGGCGGCGAGCAGTGTGGAACGCACCTCCCGGATCGTAGAAGCAGGCAACCCGGTACCGTCCTCGCCGATGCAGAACGACCTCGACCTCGCGTTGGAGTGCGCCCGCCACGCCGCCGCCATCGTGCTTGCCGGGTTCGCCACCGCTACCGAGACGATCTTCAAGAGTGAGGTCGATCCGGTGACCGAGTTCGATCGGGCGGCGGAGACTTCCATCCGGACCCTCCTCGCCGAGGAGCGCCCCGAGGACTCGATTCTTGGCGAGGAGGAGGGCGGCGGGAGGTGGGACGCAGGTCGGGTCTGGATCGTCGATCCGCTTGACGGCACCGTGAATTTCGTGCACCGCATCCCGCAGGTGGCGGTGTCCGTCGCATTGTGGGAGGACGGGCGTCCGCTTGTCGGTGTCGTCCACGACGCCATCCGCGGGGAAGTATTCGCCGCGGCTGCCGGCGCCGGGGCAACCCTCGACGGGCGGCCCCTCGCAGTCTCCGACGTCGCTGACACGGGCCGCGCTCTCGTCGCCACGGGCTTCCCGTACGACCGCAGGAACAAGGCGACCGAACTCGTCGAGGTCGTGGCCAGAGTGCTGACCGAAGTCCAGGACATCCGCCGTATCGGCTCGGCGGCCCTGGACCTCTGCTGGGTGGCCGCCGGGCGCTTCGACGCCTATTGGGAATACGGGTTGAAGCCATGGGACACGGCCGCCGGACACCTCATCGTCGAGGAGGCGGGCGGCCAGGTCTCTGACCTCTCCGGAGCGGACTACAACCCCGATGCGGTCGCGATCTTGGCTTCGAACGCACTCATCCACGACCGCCTGCGAACGGTGATCGAGCAGTGACGGTGCACGTCGTCGGACGGATCCACGGACACGATGGCGCCGATGCGCTGCGGATGGAGAAGGGCGCAATCGCCGAGATCGGACTGGCTTCCAATATGCGAGGTCCGCGGGTCGATCACGCGGGGGGCATCGTCCTTCCGGGTCTCCGTGACGGCCACATCCATCCGATCGCGCTGGCAGCAGCCGACGACCAGGTCGACCTGTCCGGCGTCACCACCATCGAGGAGGCTCTCGAACGGATCCGGGAACGGGCGGCCAGGTCGACCGGGCCGGTCGTCGCAGTGGCGCTCGATGACGAGCGCCTCTCAGAACACAGGATGCCGACGGCGCTCGAACTCGACTCAGCCGTCGGCGATCGGCCCGTGCTCGTGTACCGCCACTGCTCCCACCGCGCCGCCGCCAACAGCGCGGCGCTGAGGGCCGGCGGGCTCGGCGGGGAGTCCTCGAATCCCGCTGGCGGCAGGATCGGCCGCAACCTCGACGGATCTTTGAACGGGGCGTTGGAGGAGACGGCCATCGCACTCGTCTCGACCCAACTGTCTGCCGAGTCGACGGGGCCGACGCCTGGAGCCGTCCGCGATGTTCTCCGCCGACTAGCCGGAAGGGGAGTCGTCTCGGTCGACGCCATGGTGTCGTTCGGAGCGTCGATGTGGTGCGCAGGACCGGACGAACTCGGCACGATCCTCACCGTCGCTGACGACCCGATCATCGACATCTCCGTATTCGTGATCTGCGACTCGGTGGCGGAACTGCGCGACGCCGCCCGCAGACTGGATTCAGCCGGACCGGGCGTCAGGTTCGCAGGATGGAAGGGGTTCGCCGACGGGTCGTTGGGAGCCCGCACGGCGGCGTTGCGAGCACCGTACGCCGACGACCCGGCGACGAGCGGTCTCATGGTTGGATCGAACCTGGCCGGGATGAGCGAGGCGGCGGTCGACCTGGGGGGTGTCGCCGCGATACACGCGATCGGCGACCGGGCGGTGCAAGCGGGACTCGAGATCGCAGACAGTCTCGGTCCGAACACGGTGCGCATCGAACATGCTTCTGTCATCGATCCCGATCAGGTGGCCCACATGGCAGCGGCCCAAGTGCTGGCTTCGGTCCAGCCGTCCTTCGCGACTTCAGATGGCGAGTGGATCGAGCGACGACTCGGGTCGCAGCGGGCCGCCTGGGCCTATCCGTTCGCCTCGATGCAGAAGGCGGGCGTGAGGATGCGGGGCGGCTCGGATGCCCCCATCGAGTCGGCGGATCCATTCGTCGGAATCCAGGATGCCTGCCTGCCTCGGGACGGGGCCCTCGACCGGGAATCAGCGATAGACCTCTACGCTGCTGCTCCGTTGGAAGTCGGTGTCCCCGCCACGTTCTTGATCTGTGACAGTGACCCGATTGATGTTCCAGTCGACGAGATCTCTCAAATCACGGTGCGCCAGGTGTGGATCGCGGGGGAAAGAGTGAAATGACGGACGAGACGTGGCTGCCGGACTGGGACGCCGAGTTGTACGCGGCGAACACCGCTCACCACCGGGCGTTCGACGACTGGTTCCTCGCTGCCACCCCTCTCCGCGACGACATGTCCCTCGTCGACCTCGGCTGCGGCTCCGGAGACTTCACCCGGGTCCTGGCCGACCGGGTGCCGCAAGGCGAAGTGGTCGGCGTCGACCCGCACCCAGGATTCATCGACCAGGCCAGCCGGCGGGCGGCCCCCAATCAGCGGTTCGTCGTCGGCACCGCCCAAGACCTCGTCGCTGCGCTCGACGGCGTCCAGTTCGACGGCGTGGTATCGCGGGCTGCGCTGCAGTGGGTTCCGAGGGCTGAGCAGTCACGGGTCGCCGCACAGGTCTTCTCCTCCATTCGGCCGGGCGGGTTCTTCCGACTCGACATGAGCGGAGCCGGGAACATCGCCGCGGTGGTGGACCTGCTCGACTCGATCTCGGCCGAGTTCGACGGGCCAACCTCACCGTGGTGTTTCCCCGATCCCGGCTGGTACTTCGAGATCCTGGAGAGAGCCGGATTCGACGTGACCCGCGGTCACGTCCGAACGGTTCCGCAACGACGGCCCTTCACCGCAGAGTCGCTCTGGGGCTGGTTCGAATCCCAAGTCTTCCAGGCCTACGAGGTAGGGATCCCCGAGATCGACCACGCCGACTTCCGCACGAGACTGCGTGACCGGATCACCGAACTCCACCGCCACGACGACACCTTCGACCAGACGTTCGTGCGACTCGACGTTCTCGCCCGGGTCCCGCACAGTCGGTGAATCCCCAAGATCCCTCAGCCCGATAGGGTCCCGCCGATGACCTTCGATTACACCGCAGTCACACCGGAGACGATCAAGACCGACGTCGATGCCACGCTCGCCGCCGCCCGAGCCCACATCGACGCCGTCGTCACAGGCGAGCGAACCTGGGAAGGAACGGTGCTCCCGCTGGAGGAGGTCGCAGACCTCCTCTCCCAGACGTACGGACGGACGGCATTCATGGGCTACGTCCATCCCGACCAGACCACGCGAGAAGCCGGCCAGCAGGCGGAGGAGCAACTCTCCAAGTTTGGGATCGAGATGACCTTTCGCCGGGACCTGTACGAGGCAGTGGCCGAGTACTCAGGCACCCCCGAGGCGGCGGCGCTGGGAGAAATCGACGCGCGCCTGCTCGAATTCACCATGCGGGACTTCCGCGATGCGGGTCACGAACTCAGCCAGCAAGACCGGGAGCGGCTGCGTGAGCTGTCCGATCGTCTCGTCGAACTCGGCGTCGCTTTCCAGCGCAACGTCGCCGAGTACGACGATGGGATCGACGTCACTCGCGAAGACCTCACTGGACTTCCGGAGAGCTACGTCGAGTCACTCGACCCTGGGTCGGACCCGGACACATTCCGGATCACTCTTGCGTATCCGCATGTGTTCCCGTTCTTCGACAACAGTCCCCGTCGCGATCTGCGCGAGGTGCTCTCCCACAAGTTCAACAACCGGGCGCTTGACTCGAACCGTCCACTGCTCGAAGAAGCCGTCGCCATACGCCAGGAGATCGCGTCCCTCTTCGGGGTGCCGTCGTGGGCCCACAAGATCCTCGCCGATCGGATGGCTGAAACCCCCGAGGCCGTCGCCCGCTTCTATGCCGACCTGACGGCACCGCTCACGGAGGCGGGGCGCAAGGAACTGGCCTTCATGGCCAGGCGGCTGGCGGCGGACACCGGCGAAGACACCCTGATGCCGTACGACATGCGCTACTACGACACGCTCGTCCGCAAAACCGACTACGGAGTCGACCAGAACGAGGTCGCCCAGTACTTCCCGCTGGAGTCGGTGCTCGCCGGTCTCTTCGAGATCACGAGTGCGGTGTTCGGCCTCCGCTACGAGGAGCTCGACGAAAAGATGTGGCATCCGGACGTTCGCACATTCGCCATCTACGACGCACAGGATGGCCGGCGGATCGCGAGGTTTTCGATGGATCTCTTCCCGCGCACCGGCAAGTACGGCCACGCCGCAGCCTTCTCGCTCGTGCCGGGGAGACGGATGGCGGATGGCTCGTATCAGACGCCATATGCCGCCATCGTCGCCAACTTCACGAAGCCGACGGCCAACCGGCCAAGCCTGCTGGAGCATCAGGAAGTCGAGACGTTCTTCCACGAGTTCGGACACATCCTCCATCAGACATTGACAACCTCGCCGTACGTGCGGTTTTCCGGCACCAGCACCGAACGCGACTTCGTCGAGGCGCCTTCGCAGATCATGCAGCACTGGACGTGGAAGGCGGACGTGCTCTCCACTTTCGCTCGGCATCACGAGACAGGCGAGCCGATCCCCGCCGAGATGGTCGACCAACTCGTCGCTGCCAGGCAGTTGAACGTGGCGGTCGACAAGCTTCGGCAGATGACCTTCGGCATGCTGGATCAGGAGTTTCACGGCCCCGGGACGGACAAGGATCTCGACGCGATCCTCCGCAGGACCTGGGAGATCACACTCCTTCCCTTCCACGAGGGGACGTTCTATCCGGCATCGTTCGGCCACCTGTTCGGTTACGACGCCGCGTACTACGGCTATCTGTGGTCGGAGGTGTACGGCGACGACATGTTTTCTCGCTTCGAGGAGGAGGGCATCCTCTCCGAGGAGGTCGGAATGGCGTATCGGCGGGAGATACTCGAGAGTGGCGGGACCCGCCCAGGCATGGACCATCTCCGCGCATTCTTGGGCCGGGACCCCGATTCGGGGGCGTTCCTGCGCAAGCTCGGGATCGACTGACCGGTCCGACTCGAACGGGCCTCGCTCTTGAGAAATCCCTGATATCGCGTTTACCGGGTCTTTACAGCGGGAACCTTACGGTGACCGGAAACGTCCAATCCAAGTACGGGGACTGCTCCGAATAGGGATGTGACACGGGCTGCGGCCGACCTGGAGACAGGGAACAACCGGCCGAGTCGGGATGTTGCACCGATGGCAGGCTTCTCGAGAAAGGGGCCCGGACATGTCAGAGACGATGAAGGGCGCATCCATCAAGGGTGTGACCCGTCCCTCGAAAGACTTCGGTGGGAACAGGGTGTGCAGTGACAAGCACTGCGTCACCATGCTCTCCCGATACAACCGACGCGAGTTTTGCTTCGCCCACGCTCCGGTGAAATACCCGAGAGTTCGGGGGCGGATCATGCCCGAAGGGGCCTGAACTCGAATCGAAGACTTGGCATCGCAGTTTGGTTCTCTCCCTCCTCCATACCGTGATGCCAACCCCGACGGGGTCCGGTGCTGCCCGAGCACCGGACCCCGTCCCTTTTTGGATCGCGCGTACCCTGGGTTCAGGACCACCTATACGGTGGTTTACGTGCATCAGTTCGGAGTGTCACGCAATCCGATTCTGAACTCGTGACCGAAAACCACCTATTTGGTGGTGCCGAACCCTGGGTTTGACACCACCCCACCCCAGGTGGGGTAGTATGGGAGGATGAAGGCAGAGCACAAGCGGTCGGCTTCGAACCGGCTCAAGACCGTGCGAGGGCATCTCGAGGCGGTCATCGGCATGGTCGAAGACGAGCGGTACTGCCCTGAAGTGATGAAGCAGATCTCGGCGCTCCAGGGCTCCCTCGAGCGGGTCAACCGGATCCTGTTGCAGAACCACCTCGAGACCTGCGTCGCCCACGCCGTCTCCGAAGGACGCACGGCGGAAATCGTCGACGAACTGATGGAAACCATGAAGTACACGGCGGCGGTCACAGGACCCTCGTCCGACCTCGACCCGGAAGGAAGCCACGCGTGAGCACCACCACCCTGAACGTCCCCACCATCTCCTGTGGACACTGCAAGTCCAGCATCGAAGGCGCAGTCAACGGTCTGGCGGGAATCCGCAAGGTCGAGGTCGGCATCGACGCCAAGCAGGTCGAAGTCGACTTCGACGAGACGACGATCGATCTCGATGCGATCGTCGAAGCCATCGAAGAGCAGGGATACGAAGTCGCCCGATGACAGACACGTCCACCCCCACGGCCGTCACCTTCGATGTCGAGGGAATGACGTGTGCCGCCTGCGCCTCGCGTATCGAGCGAGTTCTCGGCAAGCAGGACGGGGTGGATGCCGCCGTCGTCAACTACGCCACTGCACGGGCCCAGGTGCGCGTCACGGACACCACCGACCTCGGGCTGCTCCAGGCGGCAGTCGACAAGATCGGCTATTCGATCCGACCCGCCAACGCCGAGGACCCGCTCCCCGTTCTGGAGCACCAGTGGAAGGAAGAGAAGGCCCAGTGGCGACGGTTCAGGTTCGCGGCGGTCCTTTCTGCGATCGTCATGTTTCTGGCGATGATCGGCCCGGACACCGACTGGAATCCGATCGTCCAGGCGCTGCTCACGGCTCCGGTCGTGTTCTGGGTCGGGGCGCAGTTCCATGTCGTCGCCGTCAAACAGCTCCGCAGCTTCGGAGCGTCCATGGACACCCTCATTTCGCTGGGGACGATCAGCGCCTTCGGGTATTCGATGTGGGCGCTGTTCAACGGCCTCCCGCCCTTTTTCGAAACCGGGGCCGTGATCGTGACCCTGATCACCCTGGGGCGGGCCTTCGAAGCCCGCGCCAAAGGGCGTGCCACGAACGCTCTCCGGGGACTGATGGAACTCGGTGCTGACCGGGCGACGATTCTGGTCGAGGGCGGAACGCGACTGATACCTGTCCGCGACGTCCTCCCCGGAGACCGCATGGTGGTCGATCCCGGGATGAAGATCCCCACCGACGGCGTGATCGTCCAAGGCGAGAGCAGTCTCGACGAGTCGATGCTCACCGGTGAGTCGAAACCGGTCGAGAAGGCTGTCGGCGACGATGTCTTCGGCGCGACCATCAACCAGCATCGACGTCTGGTCGTCGAGGCCACCCGGGTGGGCAGCGACACGATGCTCGCCCAGATCGTGAAGATGGTCGAAGACGCCCAAGCTACGAAGGCCCCAGTACAACGTCTCGTCGATCGAATTTCGGCCGTCTTCGTTCCGATCGTCATCGCCATCGCCGTCGTCACGACGCTCACCTGGGTGCTGCTGGGCAACCCGGCCGAGGAGGCCCTCCGGGCGGGAATCGCAGTCCTCATCATCGCCTGTCCGTGTGCCCTGGGCCTGGCGACACCGACCGCCATCCTCGTCGGATCGGCCCGCGGTGCAGAGATGGGTGTCCTGTTCAAGGGCGCCGAAGTATTCGAGCGCTCGCGCGCGATCGACGTCGTCGCCTTCGACAAGACGGGAACCCTCACCTCTGGTGTGATGACGCTGACCTCGGTCGACACGTCCGAGGACGAAGCGATGTTCCTCCGCAGGGTGGGCTCGGTCGAAGCGGCATCGGGCCATCCCATCGGCAAGGCCGTCGCGTTGGGAGTCGAGGAGCGGGATATCGAGTTGATCGAAGTGGCGGATGCCGAGTCGATCGCCGGCATGGGGGCCATCGGAACTGTCGAAGGCGTCCTCGTCGTCGTCGGCAAAGCGAAGCTGCTCGCCGACCGTGGCCTGCAAGTCGACGCGCGCTGGTCGGACCGGCTGGCGGAGCTCGAACGAACCGGAGTGACTGCCTTCGTCGCAGGGTGGGACGGCGAAGCACGAGGGGTGATCGGAGTATCAGACACGATCCGCCCGACTGCGGCGGACGCGATCGCATCGCTGCATCGACTCGGACTGCAGACCGTCCTCGTCACGGGTGACAACCGAAGGACGGCCGAGACCGTCGCGGCGCTCACCGGCATCGAGCGCGTCGAAGCGGAAGTCCTGCCGGGAGACAAGGCGAACGTCGTCACCGCACTGCAACACGAAGGCATGACCGTGGCGTTCGTCGGTGACGGCATCAACGACGCCCCGGCACTCACCGCGGCAGACCTCGGTCTCGCCATCGGGACTGGCACCGGGGTGGCGATCGACGCAGGGGACGTCGTGCTCATGAACGGCGACCCGGCGATGACGGCCACCGCGGTTCGGCTGGCGCGCCGGACGTTTGGAACGATCCGGAGCAACCTGTTCTGGGCGTTTCTCTACAACGTGGCGGCGATCCCTGTCGCCGCGTTCGGACTGCTGGATCCGATGATCGCTGCCGGGGCGATGGCGTTCTCTTCTGTATCAGTCGTCCTCAACTCGCTGAGGCTCCGC
>JBBDWN010000063.1:0-9103 GCA_040902855.1 Acidimicrobiia bacterium
AGAAATCAGTGGTGGTGAGGCGAAGGTGACTTCGGCAACGGTGGGGGAGATGCCGGTTGCCATCTTCTGGGTGGCGGGACAGAACAGCGCCCTGGAGGACGCCGACACGTCCAAGGGCAGGGATGTCGGCTCGGTCGGCGTCTTCCGGCCCGAGGCGGATGGTCGAGCACTGTCATTCCGGGCGGAGGGGCCCACATTCGTGGACACCGAGACCTCGAGTACTTGGAACATCGCCGGTCAGGCGATCTCCGGACCGTTGGAGGGAGCTCGGCTCGCCGCCATCCCCCACCTGGACACCTTCTGGTTTGCCTGGTCGACCTATCAGCCGGATACGACGCTATTCGGGAGTTGAGGGGCGACGGAAGACGCTTCTGTCATTGGGATCCGCAGTTCGAACCCGGCTGCGGGTCCGAGGTATCGGACGGTGCCTCCATGTCGATTCACCAGCTCCCGGACAACGGTCAGACCCAAACCGAGTCCCGGCTCTGACATCGTCTCGTTGGACACCAGCCGTACGTAGGGGTCGAACGCTTTCGCCGCGTCCCGTTCGCTCAGTCCGGGGCCGGCGTCGGAGACGACGCATCGGAACCATTCGCCGTCCCGGCTCCCGACCACCGACACGGGCGCCTCCCCATACCTGAGAGCATTGTCGACGAGGTTGCGAATCATCTGGGCGAGACGAAGTGGATCGGCTTGCACCACGATGTCCGTGTCGACGTCGATTGCGACGTCAGCAGCGGTCGGTCCCATGCCTCTGACGGTCGTTTCGACGACGGATGCAGGGTGGACGGATTCCAACCTCACCGAGAATTCACCCGCCTCGATGCGATTGAACGTGATCAGGTCTTCGACCAAGGTGTGCATCTCCTCGGTCTGACTGACCACGAGTCCGAGGTATTCGGCTCGTTCTGCGTCCGGCAGGTCACGTTCGAGAAGCAGCTGAGAGAATCCTCGCAGCGCGGTGAGCGGAGTCCGCAGCTGGTGGCTGGCGGTTGCCAAGAAGCTGTCCTTCAGGCGATGAAGTTCACGCTGCCGTTCGAGATCGGCTGCCAGAGCTCTTCTGCCAGCGTGCAGCGAATCGGCGATGTAGAGCATCAGCGCACCGACCGCCACCAGCAGGATCGCCTGGATGGCGAGGCCGGCGAAGAACTCTCCCTGCGGGATCGGATCGGACTGATGAAAGAACGGTAGAACCACCCGGCCCGACAGGACGTGGAGCGCCGCTTGGGCGGCGACGGCGAGAGAGGCGGCTGCGAGCAGCAAGCGAGCCCGGACTGAGGGCAACAGCAGTGGACCGAGCGAGACGACGACATAGGGGATGAAGTTGGCTCCCGATACGGGGCCGAACAGCCACCACAGGCTGAGGGCGAGGACCAGATCGCAAGCGAGGACCGCGGTCATGGAGATCGGCGTGTGGGTGAGAACGGCTCCTGCAGCGAGAAGTGCCACTGTCGGCCACGCTCGGACTCCGATGGACGGAGCGAGGATCAATACTGCCACCATCGCCAGCAAGAGAACGCCGCTGTGAAGGCGACGAACTCGTGTCTCGAGGGAATCGTGGGACTGAACCATCAATCTGTTCTATCGGTCGGCTGTGTGACGGGCTCAAGCGTTGCCACACAGATCAACGGGCTGTCGCGTGTTTCGCATGGAGGATGGACGGATATCCGACATCTCGGGGTGAGACTCGGTCGGACGTGGTTGTCCACGCCGTGCTCATACGACGATGGCTCTCGACGGCAGCATTCTCGGTTCTCTGGATCGTGGCTGCCGTGCTCACCCCCGATGTGACCTATCACCTGGCTCCGGTGATCGTCGCCGCAGCTCCAGCTTTTGCAGGACGGGGTCGACCTGTTCTCTGGGGCGTCGTCGGCTTCGTCCTCGCCAGCGGCATCTCCGTGGCTCTGGCCCTCACGGGGTTTCTCGACGGACCTTCGCTTCTCCCGGTGGGAGGACCTCTGCTCGAGTCCATCGCAGGTGCGCTGGTAGGCGCGGTTGTCGGTGGTCTCTTCGACGGGCGGGTGACGGCGTCGGATTGACCCGTCGCCAAGTCGTCACGGATGCTCGTCGAATTCCGGAAGGTATCGGGCGGCCCAGGCGGCGATCAGCCGAGCGGCGTACTCGGCGTCCCGGCGGTCGGTGAGCAGATGGTCGGCGTCGGGGAGAGCCACGAAACTCTTTGGGTGGCGGGCGGCGGCGAACAGCTCGCCGGCATTCTCGAGCCCGACGGTGAGATCGGTCGGCGAGTGAAGGAAAAGCAACGCTTGCTTGAGTTGGGCTACACGGTCTATCAGTCGGCTGGAGCGGATGTCTTCGAGAAACTGCTTGCGGATCCGGAAGGTGCGTCCAGCCAGTACGACGTCGGCCTCCCCCTCCCGCTCGATCTGGTCGATTGCTCCAGCCAACAGCGCTTCGACGTGGGCAACATCGGCGGGTGCCCCCAGCGTTGCCACTGCCACGACTTCGGGAAGCTCACCCGCCACTGTCAGGACTGCCGCGCCACCCAACGAGTGTCCGACCAACAGGCTCACCGGACCGTGATGATCCGCCAGCCACGCTGCCGCCAACCGCAGATCTTCGGCGTTGGACGAGAAGTTGGTATTGGCGAATTCCCCCTCGCTGGATCCGAGACCCGTGAAGTCGAATCGCAGGACACCAAAGCCGTCGGCGACGAGCTGTGCGGCGATACGCGATGCGGCGAAGAGGTCCTTGCTGCAGGTGAAGCAGTGGGCGAACAGGGCGTAGGCGCGCGGAGCGTTGTCGGGTAGGTCGAGCCGGGCGGCGAGCGACGCGTCCCGACTTCCGGGGAAGGTGATTCGGTTGGTCTCGCCGCTCATTGTCAGGTGGCCTCCAGGTGGTCGTACCGGTTCAACCCCAGTTCTTCGATCAGGTCGGCATGTCGGCGACGGCTCCCCTCACCAACCGGCATTCCCGTGGCGTCCGCCACCCTGTTCATCATCTGAAAATTGCCGACGACAGTCGCTGCCATGACCTGAGCCTCGGCGCCCAGCTCTTCTTCGAGGATCCGCCCAGCTTCGACGGACGGCGAGGTCAGAGCGTGATCGACGAAGCCGAGGAGGGCTCGTCCACCGGGGAGCAGCGGGTCGACGGAAGGGTCCGTCACCGCTCGCAGATCGACCGCAGTGTCTGTTTCTTCGGCGCTCCAACTGAGCAGCCCCGTGTGTGCCAGCACTCAATAGAAGCATTCGTTGTGGGCCGAGGTCCGGGCAGCGACCAATTCCATCTGCGGTCGGGTGAGTGGCTTGTCGGGACGAGGATCCGCCATCTCGTCGAAGGTCAGGTACAGCACACCGTGCAGACGCTCCAGTTCGGCGTTCTCCGCAGGAACGAGCGAGAGAGCCTGGGTGATGCTGGCGCCTCCGACCATCGGAACCCACGCCTTGACGCGCCCGGCTCTGCTGTCGATCTCACCGGTGGGTTCTTCCGTGGCGGCTTCCGGGAGTCCCCGGTGCTCCAGTCCCAGCGACTCGAACACCGTGTCGATCGCCACCGCCCGCGCCACGACGCCCACCAACTCGACGTAGCGTGCTTGGTCGAGGCCGTCGGAGACAACCGAGTCCACCCACTGCCTGCGGATGGAGGCGGGGTGCGCTGCCACGGCCCGTACCGCCCGGGTGGTTACCTCGTCGAGTGAGCCGGTCGGAAGATCACCTCTGCGGGCGGCGCGTGCTTCGTCGATCATCGCCACGCGATCGGTCCCGGACCATCGGGCTCCGACGGATCCGAGCTCCTGCCATGTCCTCTCGAGGCGTGCGGCAAGTTGTGGGGCGAGCTGTGTCACGCCGCCACTCTGCCACGTAGGTCGCCCACGCACGCCGCCGCCCCGGGGCACTGTCGGGTGTACGACGATCTGTTCGGAAATGTTCGGACGCCAGCCATGATTTCCCGAGCTCAAGGGATTGAATGCACACCGGACCGCGTTGGGTGGGGAGCCATGGCAGAGACACAAGCACGACATCCACGCCGGGAAGCAGGCTCTCTGCTTGCCCCCGGTCATGAGGCCAGGGTGCTCGAGCCTTCGCCGCCCGCCAACGAGGACCCCGCCTGGTTCGCAGACGATCCGACCGATCCGAGTGATGCCGCCGTCGCCGTCACCCCGATTCCGGGGGAGGGAGCGACGTGGGCCCAACTCGCCCAGGCGGACGATGCGGTGGCCGCATACGCTCACGATCATTGGCTCGACGGAGTGAGGCCACTCGTCGCATTCGCTGCCGGTTTCCAAGCGACCCGAGACTCGCTGCACCAGGTGGCGTTCTTCGTTCTCGCCCCCGCCCGGTACACCGCCACCGGCAAGTTGGGGCTCCGCTACACCCACCGCGGTTTCGGAACCCCCTTCTCTCGCAAGGAGCCAGGTCAAGACGAACAGGTGAGGGTGGAAGGAGGCCTCCTCGTCCATCAGGTCGGCGAGACGGCTCGTGTCACCAATCTGACGACGCTGGCGGCGGCGGCGAGTTTCCTCGACCTCGAATACGAAGAGGAGTGGTTCGACTCGTTCCACGACCCGCTCGATCCGATTGGACCCACCGCCCCGTTGGAGGTCGATCCGGCTGCTGCCGACGTGCTGGGCGGCTGGTTCGGATTCGCAACCCATGTCCTGGAGCGTCTCCGAAGGGCCGAAGCCGAGGACATTTCCCGTGTTCAGTTGTGGCCGGAGCATTTCGACGCGGCGATCGAGGCCGGTTCTTCGCAAGCCGGTCAACGAGCCAGCTATGGCGCGTCACCAGGCGACGCCTCACACCCCGAGCCATATCTGTTCGTCACGCCGTGGGACACGGTCGACGAGTCCGACCCGTATTGGAACGCGCCCGGGTTCGTCGGCGCGATCCTCGGTCATGCCGAACTGGTCGAGGCCGACGATCCGTATTCGACTGCGATCGACTTCTATCTCACCGGTCTGAACGTGCTGACCCGGTGAGTGGACCAATCTGAAATCAACCCGCAGAGGAGCAACCATGGCAACCGACGCTTCCCCATCCACCGAGCCGGTTGAGCATCCGGAGGACGAGGGCTGGTCCTGGCACCACCTGATCACCGCCGATGAACTGCCGGAAGGTCGTGTCACCACCGTGACGGTCGGGAGGCGGGCTCTGGCAGTCACCCACTACGACGGCTGCTTCGGCGCACTCGACAATCATTGTCCTCATCAGGGCGGTCCGCTGGGCGAGGGCTCGATCGAGAACGGCTGGCTGAGGTGCCCGTGGCACGGCTACGACTATTCCCCGTGCAACGGGACGCCGCCGCCCGGCTTCGACGACGGGCCGATCGCCTACCCGACCGAGGTCAGGGACGACGGGGTCTATGTCGCTTTGCCCCCGGAGACCGAGCACGAGCGCACGGTATCGGATGTGCTGGTCGAGACCATGACGGCATGGGGCGTCACCGAGGTCTTCGGCATGGTCGGACACTCGAACCTCGGATTCGCCGAAGCCATGCGCCGGGCCGAGACCCGGGGTGACTTGCGCTACTTCGGGATCCGGCACGAGGGGGCGGCATCGTTCGCGGCGTCGGCCTACGGCAAACTCACCGGTCGACCTGCGGCGTGTTTCGGCATCGCCGGCCCTGGCTCGACCAATCTGTTGACCGGGCTGTACGACGCCAAGCGGGACATGGCTCCAGTGCTGGCGATCTCGGGACAGGTCGCGTCGAGTGTCAAGGGGCGCGGAGCTTTCCAGGATCTCGATCTCGAAGCGCTGTTCGCCGATGTCGCGGCATTCTCCGAAACGGTGTACTCGCATTCGGATCATGCCGAGCTCATGACGCTGGCGTGCAAACGGGCGATCATCGATCAGACAGTCACCCATCTGATGCTCCCCGACGAAGTACAGGTGCTCGGTGCGGAAGACTCCGAAGCCGGCTCCGCCGATGGGCGTACCGCGATCGATCGCACGACTCCCGAAGCCGAAAGTCTGCAAAGCGCAGTGGAACGCGTCCAGGGGGCAGAACGTCCGGTGATCGTGGTGGGTGCGGGCGCCCGCTTCGACATGGCGCCCATCCTCGAGTTGGCCGAGCGACTCGGGTCCCCTGTCGTGACGACGTTCAAAGCCAAAGGTCAGATCTCGGACCACCACCCCCTCGGTTGCGGAGTGCTCGGTCGAAGCGGCACGCCGGTGGCGAGCTGGTTCATGAACGAAGCCGACCTGTTGATCGTCTTTGGGGCGTCGTTTTCCAACCACACCGGGATCGCCCCCTACAAGCCGATCGTCCAAGTGGACCGCGACCCGTGGGCGATCGGTCGCCATCACTCCGTCGACGTGGGTGTGATCGGAGATGTCGGTGTCACCGCTGGGAAGATCCTCGCGTCTCTCGGTGACGGCGACTGGGTCGATCAGCGGTCGGAAGTGGGCGAGCGATGGCAGATCTGGCGAGCCGAGAAGGAGCGTCGTCGCACCGATGATCGAGGGAGGGGTGTGGACTCGGCTTCGATCTTCCACGCGCTCGGCTCGGCGATCGATCCAGACGCCGTGGTGTGTGTCGACGTCGGCAACAACACCTATTCGTTCGGGCGCTATTTCGAAGCAACCGAACAGTCGGTGCTCATGTCCGGTTACCTGGGATCGATCGGCTTCGGATTTCCTGCCGCGTTGGGCGCCTGGGCTGCCGTCGGCGACCACCGACAGGTGGTGGCGGTCTGCGGCGACGGCGGGTTCGGGCAGTACGCCATGGAGCTGACGACCGCCGTCAAGTACGGGATGAACATCACCTGCGTGCTCTTGGTCAACGGCGAGTTGGGAAAGATCAGTAAGGAGCAGCGTTCTGCCGAATACGACGTGTGGCAGACGTCGCTTCGCAACCCCGATTTCGCCGAGTTCGCCCGGTCATGCGGAGCCAAGGGCATCCGCGTGCGCGACAGGTCTGGACTCGACGAGGCCATTTCCGAGGCGCTGTCCCACGACGGACCAGCCTTGGTCGAGATCCTCACCGACCCCGGACTGGTCTGACCCAGGAGCGCCGGCGAACCCAACTTGTCGTCCAGCCGACAGACCGGCGATCGAAGCCCAGGTTGACGGGTTCCCCTGTACATGACAGAGGTGACCGCAGTCTTCGAAGGTGGAGGGGTGAAAGGAATCGCACTGGCCGGCGCCGCGGCGGCTGCCATGGAGCGTGGCATCCGTCTCACCTCGGCGGTCGGCACATCGGCCGGCGCTCTGGTGGCGTCACTCGTGGTCGCCGGGTACGGACCCGACGATCTGGAGCGAATCGTCTGCGAGATGCCATGGTCGCGCATCACCGACCGGCGGCCGTTGGCCCGTATTCCAGTCGTCGGGCCGCACATTGCGATGCTGACTTCGGGCGGTGTGGCCCGAGGGCGGCGATTGGAACGAGAAGTCTTTCGATTGCTCGCTCGACGGGACGTTCGCGTCTTCGGAGACCTCCCACCAGGGGCATTGCGGGTGGTCGCCACCGATCTGGTGCATGGCCGAGGCGTCGTTCTGCCCGACGACCTCCCCCAGTACGGGATCGACCCTGTGCGCTTCCCGGTCGCCAGAGCAGTTCGGGCGTCGTCCGCTGTCCCCTTCGTCTTCGAGCCGGTCATCATTCGGAGCCAGGTCACGGGCGAGGAGATCGTTCTCGCCGATGGAGCTCTCGCCGCCCGTTTTCCCCTGCAACTCGTCGAACCGGGAACACCCACCCTGGGATTCCGGTTGACGCCTCCAGATGAACCACGTGAGGATCACCGAATCCGAGGGCCCCTTTCCCTTGCTCGTTCCGTAGTGGCGGCAGGAATGACGGCCCGGGAATCACTTCCGGTCTTGTGCCGCGACCTCGGGTCGACGATTGCGATTCAGGTGGATCGGGCTCCGCTCGACTTCGACCTCGATGCCAATGAGGCGAACGCGATGTTCAGGCGGGCACATCATGAGGCGCTCGATCAACTCGACTCCATCAGGATCTGAGAGGATGAACCACAGCCAGTACGTTGAACTTCTCGACTGGCGTCGCCAGGTCCACGAGATGTACGCAGGTGTCCGAACGCTGCGTCGCACAGATCCGGTCGGGTCCCATGACAGGTGGCGAGCAGCCCGTGACCGCTTGTTCGCCGAACATCCGCAGTCGCCGTTGCCGCCGAGCGTGCGTCAGGGGTTCACCGGCCTTCGCTACTTCCCATACGATCCGACGCTGGTGTTCACCGCCTCGATCGAGCGGGTCAGGGCCGATCCTCAGCAGCTGGGGACCAGCACCGGCGAGTCGATGGAATTCGTCCGCTTTGGTGTCGTCGAACTGCCTGTCGGAACGCTCGATGTCTACTGGCTCGATACCTATGGCGGAGGACTGTTTCTGCCGTTTCTCGACTCGACGGCCGGGGTGGAGACGTACGGGGGTGGCCGCTATCTGCTGGACACGGTGAAAGGTGCCGACCTCGGATCGGCGGCCGCCGCCGACCTGGTGTTGGACTTCAACTTCGCCTACAACCCGAGCTGCAGCTACGACCCGGCATGGACGTGTCCTCTTCCCCGGCCCGGGAACCGGCTCGACTCCAAGGTCGAAGCGGGAGAGATGGTCTACGAAACGGGCGACTGAGTCAGGCGTGGTGCCGTGACCATTTCGGTCGCAGTCCCCTTACGCATCCCGGGAGTGTTTGAAGATCCACCAGAACGGCACCGCCACCAGGAGTGTGCCTCCGATCATGTTTCCGATTCCGGCCGGTATGACGTTCCATGCGAGGGCGTCCGACCACCCGGGTCCGCCGCCGCCGGCAATCGAGATGGCGAAGTAACCCATGTTGGCCGGTGAATGTTGGAAACCGGCGGCGACGAACATGGTGACGGCCAGGAAGACCGGGATGTATTTGCCGATGATCGTCCGGCCCATGGTGGCGAAGAAGGCCGCCATTCCGACGAGCCAGTTCGCCAGTACTCCGGAGAGCACCCAGAAGCGAATCACGCGACGAGCGCGAGTCGTCCCAGCGAGCAGTGTTGCCGGCATCACGACATTGGCCTCTGTGAAGAGTGCCGCCTCGGAGAGGACCACGAAGAAGAAGCCGGTCGAGAAACCGAACCCGGTGACGAGAGCCACCGCCCCTGGCGATTCGAAGCCCACCGACAGGAGCACCGAGAAGAGCGCTCCGGTGGTGATAAATCCG
>JBBDWN010000063.1:9203-10457 GCA_040902855.1 Acidimicrobiia bacterium
CCGACAGCACTTCGATCCGGGCTCTCCCGAATTCGGCCATTTGGCCGATCACGCGGTCCACCGAGATGTATCTGGCAGGAGGCAGCTGATCGCCGTCTTGGGACGCGGGGAAGACCATCACCGCACTCTGCCAGCGTTGGGACTTCATCACCGAATGCCAGGACCCGGTTCTGTCGGGTCTCTGACAGTCGGCGAGTGTCTGCTGGGCGACACAGCGGGATCGAGACGAGGAGGTGCCGGGTTGAGCGTGGTGATTGGTCCGTCTCACAGGAGGTATCGCAATGGCGACAATCATGCACAGTCGGGTTCGGCCGTCATCGACCGATGACTACCGGGCTCCGTCCCGCCCTCGAAAGGTTGGGTTGGCGATCGCTGTCGTCGGTCTGGTACTGACCTCGGTGGCGTTCGTCGCCAACCTGGTCGCAGTAGGCGACGCGAGCGTCCGGGCTACCACGTTGCCGTGGTCGTTTGGGCTGACGACTCTCGGGTTTGGCACCATCAAGCTGGCGATCGGGGTCATCCTGTGGGGGATCCTCATGAAGCTGTGGCTTCGAGTGGATGCCATCAAGGAAGTCCTCCCGAAGCTTGTTCAAGTCGACAAGTCAGCGAGTCATCCGTCTTCTGAGATATCCACCCCGTTTGGAAAAGCGACCGTGACTTCCAGTCCGCCCGCCGAACTGGGTATTCATCGGATGGCGAAAGCAATGTGGCGTCCGATGCTCGCCATGGGTTTCATGGCGGTGGCTGTCGGATTCGTCACCTCGCTCGCTTGGGCGCAGACCGGGGGCATCGTCGCCCTGTCATGGACGCAGGGTCTGCAATTCCTCGGTGAGGGCATGCTGCTCGCTGGGGTCGGATTCCTGCTCGGCACGATCCTGTGGGCGATCCGCACCGGTGGCGGTGAAGTCCAACAGGGCCTCGGGGTTGCGGTGAAGACCCTGAAGATGCCGACGACAGCGAAGGTGTTCGTCGCGCTGATGATGCTGGGGCTGATGGTCTCGATGGCCCAGTTTGTCGGCTATCTGATCGTGGCCGCCGGGGGTGTGGACACCGCCGCATGGCTGGCGTTCCTCGGCCCGCTGCGTGAACTCGCGCTCGGACTGATCCTCGCCGGAATCACGATGGCGCTGGTGACGATCGGCAACGTTCTGCGGTTCCAGTTCGACCGAATCATCGAAATCATCAAGACCGGCAAGTGACCGCTCAGAAAGGAGTATCGATCATGACAACAACGACCGCCGCTGACCTCGCCTA
>JBBDWN010000063.1:10557-14252 GCA_040902855.1 Acidimicrobiia bacterium
GGTGTCAAAGTCCACACCCTGAAAATGCCGGCGACCGCCAAGGCGTTCATCGGACTGATGATGATGGCGATGATGGCGATCCTGATCGCTGTCGTGATCCACTTCGTCACCGCCGCCGGAACAGCCGCCGGGACGATCTCGGTCGCTGACGCGGAGACCACGGCGATCGCTCTCGAAGCAGTCCGTCGCCTTGGTGTGGCCGTCTATCTCGTGGCGATCGGCCTGGGTCTGGCAACCATCACCAAAGTGCTGCGTTTCCAGTCGATCCGGCTCCGTGAACTCACTGGACGGACCAACACCGACTGACGACCTTGGGCTCGGTCGTGCCCCCCACGATCACGAGCCCACCCCAAGGGGAGGCGCCGGAATCTGGCGTCTCCCCTCAGTTCGCGTCACTCCTTGCACGGTTCCGGCGATGGGTCGCCACCCGGTCCTTCAGTTCAGGGAAGTCCGGGTCGATTTCGAAGCGGTAGCCGTCCCACCAACCGTCGCGATCGGGTTCGAAGCGACGGGGAGAGGCGATGTCACCGTCGAGCGCGATCTGCTTCATCTCGCGTTCCAGTCGGCGGAATCTCGAAGTGTTGATCTCGGCGGGTGCGATCGGTTCCAGCACGCGCATCGATACCCGCTGTCCGAAGCGAAGCCTTGGCGAATGGGGCTGCTCCCACACGCGGTGACTCCCGGTCAGGACGACGGGCAGAATCGGACGGCCGAAACGGCGAGCGAGTCGCACCGCCCCGGGTTGAAAGGCGACGTCGAGTCCGAGGATCGATCCTTGGGCGAATATGACCAGGTTGTCTCTGTCGTCGAAGACCGAGCTTGCCTGGCGTAGGAAACGCCGGACCGATCCGACCGACGGTGCCGTGTCGACCATGGGATGCCGGGTTGCGTGCAAGTAGCGGCCGAGACCCGGCCACTCGAACAACTCGTCGCGAGCTGCGAATCGGAGACCCAGCGGCAACCGGAGGAGGGCGATGGCGTCTGCCAGCCCTTCATGCAAGGGGACGACCACATACTGCTCCTTGGGGTCGACGTGGTGGATGCCGTGGATCTCGACACGGAGGCCGGCCACTGTCTCCGCCAACCGCCCCAAAGTCCGTTCCAGACGGTGGACGAGGGATCGGGAGCCGGTGCATGCCGCAACCGAGATGAGCCATGACGAACCCACGAGCAGCGGGCTGGCCAGTCGGGCGCGTGCTTGGTTGGTGAGTCCCCCCTCGGCGACGAATCGAAACGCTCGGGTGCTGGGCTCGTCCACTGTCAGGTCAACGCTGTCGCGAACCCGTCCGATTCCCGAACATCGAGACGCTGCTCGGGAACAGGACGCACTCGGTACCTGTTGTGCCGTTCATGGCAGATGATCGCCTCGAGTCTTTCGATGAGTTCAAGAACTCCTTCGCATACGGGACCCGTAACGACCTTTCGTTCAAGTTCTTGAAGAAGCTGGACGGCGAGGAGGCGGCGGAGTTTTTACGGCTCGTGCTCTTCGAAGTGGGTGAGCTTTTCGACGGAGCGGCCCCCGAGCGACTCATCGATCTGGTGTACGAGTGGCAGGTGAGGGCGTACCAGCCTGAGCTTGATGAGGGACGACCGTGGACGTATGAGGATCGGCCGTTCGCTCCCCTCGAACGGAGCCTGGGTGAGTCCACATTGGGTCTCGTCACCTCGTCCGGTCACTTCCCGTCTGGCGAGGATCCGACTCCCTTTGGGGTCCAGAACATGAGTCAGGTCGAAGCGACGTCACGCATCGATGATTTCCTCCGTGCGACACCGGAGCTGACAGTGATTCCTCGTGACATCCCGGAGACCGAATTGCGTGTACGACATCCCGGGTACGACATTCGATCCGTGGTGCGGGACCCCGGTGTGGCCTTTCCTCGGTCACTGCTCGTGGAGGCGGAACGTTCGGGTGTGATTGGTCGACTGCACGACGAGATGTTCTCGTTTGTCGGAGCGTGTGCGCAGGGAAGGATCCGGCGGGAGGCCCCGGGCTGGGTCGAGCGATGGAAGGCCGCCGGTATCGACGTGCTCCTCCTCGTTCCCGTCTGACCGGTGTGTCACGTGTCGGTCGGGCACGTCGCACGAGAGGCAGAGTCGCAGGGCCTTTCAACGGTCACGGTCGCGGTTCGATCGTTCGCCCACGTGGCGCGGGAGATGGGGTATCCCAGGACAGTCGTCACCCGACATCCGATGGGTCGTCCCCTCGGACCTCCGGGTGACACGGGGGCGCAGCGCCGGGTCGTGCACGCAGCTCTCCGACTTCTGGAAAGCGCGACCGAAGGCGGGGTCATCGTCGAACTCGAAGAGCCATACCGTCCCCCGACCGATTGAGTGGGCGAGCGCCGTTCAGTTCGGCGCGCGACGAGTGCCGATGATCGAACAGATCTCGTCTGCAACGCACACGTCGGGTCCGATGCCGCTGCCGGTCTCGATGAGTCGATCGAGTTCGGAACGGAGCTCGGAGAGTTCCTGCAGGCGGTCACTGACTTCTCCCCGCTTTGCTTCCAGAAGTGATCGGGTGTGTACGCAAGGGGCCTCTCCGTTGTCACGGATGGCGACGACGCCCCGGATCTCGCTGAGTGTCAGCCCGGCGCTTTGGGCTCTGCGAAGGAACTTCAGCCGGTTGACAGCCTGGGCGTCATAGATCCGATACCCCGTCGGGGATCGGTCCGGTTCAGGGAGGATTCCCTTCTCTTCGTAGAAGCGGACGGTGCGGGCAGGCACGCCCGTCGCTGCTGAAAGTTCACCGATGTGCATTCCCCCACATTAGGGCTTGACCTTCCACCAAGGTGCGGGCCTTACGGTGACGGACATGGATGTCACACTGCTCTATTTCGACGGGTGTCCGAACTGGCGAAACACCGATCGCCAACTCGTCGAGTTGTCCTCTGACCTTGGGTTCGAGGTGACGCACAAACTGGTTGGGTCGGCGGACGAGGCCCAAGCCATTGCGTTCCGCGGGTCCCCGACGGTGTTGATCGATGGAGTCGACCCGTTCTCGGACGACAAGGCTCCAGTCGGATTGACCTGCCGGCTGTACGCCACCCCTGAGGGGATTCGCGGTGCACCGAGCTTCACCATGCTCCGAGAAGCGCTCACGAGGTGAAGCGCTACGAGAACCTTGTCGTCGGCGGTGGAATGGCCGGCCTCCCGTTGGCACTGCGGGCGGCGCGTCATGGGCCTACTGCGTTCGTCGAGCGGGAGCTTCTGGGTGGGACATGTCTCAACCGCGGGTGCATTCCTACCAAGACCATGATCGCCTCGGCCTCTCTCGCCCACCGCATTGGTCGAGCCGGCGAGTTTGGAATCGACGTGGGACCGGCCACCGTCCATCTCGGGGCGGTCGTCGACCGCAAGGACGAGATCGTCGAGTCCATACGAGCAGGCTCGTACCGGGCGGTGAAGAGAGCCAGCGACCTCGACTTCTATGAGGGACACGGAACGTTCTTGCGCGGCCGCCGTATGAAGGTAGGCGACGAGGTCATCGTCGCCGATCGGATCTTTCTCAACACGGGGACCAGGGACGCGGTCTCGGATATCGAGGGGCTCGACGGCGTCCCCCACTTGACATCCCGCACCATCCTCGACCTCCGGCTGTTGCCCGAGCATCTCGTCGTCGTCGGCGGAGGCTTCGTCGGGTGCGAGATGGCCCAGATGTTCTCCCGTTTCGGCGCGCACGTCACCATCGTCCAGCG
>JBBDWN010000063.1:14352-25142 GCA_040902855.1 Acidimicrobiia bacterium
GTGTTCGTCGACCCGGAAGTGGCCTCGGTGGGATTGACCGAGGACGAGGCGAAGGCCGCGGGCCACCCGGTGACGGTCGGTCGCCAGGAGTTCCGAGGGGTCGCCAAGGCGAGGGCCATCGGCGAGACAGACGGTTTTGTGAAGATCATCGCGGATTCCGTCAGCGGCATGGTGCTGGGCTGTCACATCGTTGGCCCTGCTGCCGGGAATCTGATCCACGAAGCGGTTATCGCCATGGTCGCGTCTGCCCCGGCCACCGTCCTGCGCGACGCGATCCACGTGCATCCCACACTGGCTGAGGCGGTCAACTCTGCCGCTGGTGGGGTCCATCGACCGGCGGCGACCGACGACTGAACATGCGGGTGGGGCCCGCGGGACGGGCGGCCCTCAGGGAGCGGGCGGAAGGTCTAGCTCGGTTCCCACCAGGTGGTTGAAGTAGTTGGTGAGGATGGTCCTGACGACTTCGACATAGGCGTCGAGGATCTCCTCTTCGCTCCAACCGGCGGCGAGGGCGTCGGACCACACCGACTCGTCGACATAGCCGCGGTTGTCTGCGATCTGCCTGCTCAGGGTGAGCAGCGCCTGCAGCTTGGGATGATCAGGGAGCGCGCCCTGACGGATTGCGACCGTCTCCTCGATGCTGAATCCGGCCTTCTTGGCCGCGCCGGTGTACGCCGCCTGGCAGTAGTCGCAGTCGTTCACCGCCGCCACTGTCAAGTGGATCGCCTGGCGGGCGGCGTTGTCGAGGTTGGAGTGCTCCGCGAGGTGGGTTTCGACGAGGTCGTAGACGTTCATCAGGGCAGGAGAGTTCGCCATCGCTCCGAAGATGTTGATGACCTTGCCCACCCGCTTCGCCTGATTGGCAAGTGCCGCCCTGCTTGCCTCGGGCGCCGAGTCGAGGTCATGGACGGTGAGGCGACTGGTTGTGGTGTGTTCGGCGGTCATACCAGCGCTCCGTACACGAGGGCTGCGATCAGTCCGTAGACGACATGGCCAACGATCAGTCCCATCGGGGTCATGGCACCCCAGCGCGCTCCGAAGAACCCTGGTGCACTCAGGACGACGGTGCCATCCGATGTGTCTACGACGGGCCCGTCGGGGTCAGCAGTCATGCGAGGGTGCATGGCGGGCATCATCGGCATGCCGATCGCCCCGACCACGACGCCGTGAACGGCCCCGATGAGGATGCCTGTCAAGACGGAAGACGAATCAAACGCGGTGAAGAGTGCGCCGTATGCGATCCCGAAGACGATGGTTCCCAACACGACGTAGTGGATCATGGCTCCGATGCGTCGAGCCCGATCGGGGTCTCCGCTCATCATCGCCCCGGTGACCAATGTCATCGGAGGCATCCTGGTCATCCCGGCGGATGCGGACATGGTCATCATGGCCGACATCACCAGCGTGCCTACCAGTCCGGCAACTAGTGCCGGAATCAACTCGAACGTCATGGTTTCTCCTCTTCGTGTACGAAGAAGATCAACCGTTCGAATGCTCGGAGGCCTCCCACTCTGTCGGGGAGGCGACCTTTGCACTTCTGCCCCACAGCCATCCGAGGACGGCGATCGCCCCGATGACGACTGCCACGAGTCCGGCGTTGTCTGCCAAGAATCCCGTCACGGATGCCGAGGTGCGATCGATCCAACGGACCAGTCCGGTCGAACCCAGGGCGACGCCACCGCCGGAAAGGATCGTCGCCCAATACCAGACGATGAACACACCAGCGACCGTCATCACCACGCCCGAGATGGTGTCCATGTGGCGCGCCAGTCGTCGAATCTTCGCCAGGACTGTCTTCTTCCCACCCGCCACGACGAACGTCACGCCCGTGACTGCGGTTGCCATTCCCGCTCCGTAGGCGGTGAATGCGAGGACCGATGTCGACAGAGCTTCTGCGGACACGATCCCACCGACCAGGCTGAGAAAGATTGGGAGCGTGCATGACAACGAGGCGATGGCGTAGGACACGCCGAAGACGAACATGCCTCCGACCGAGCCGCTCTTGCGGGCCCGCGAAACACCTGGAACGGTGGGGAGCAGCCGGCGTCCGAGAAGCTGAGCGATTCCGACCACGATGAGGCCCAGTCCGACTGCCAGCGCCAGCCACGGGATGGTATCGACCACGGTTCGGAGTCCAAAGGAGATGAGCGCCCCCGCCAGCGTGAACACCACCAAAAACCCCGATGCCACCGAGAGTGCGACGACTCCGGTGCGCTCCACCCGACGCTCCGTGCCGTCGCCGAGGAAGAACCCGAGGTAGGCCGGCAGCATGGCGAAGCCGCACGGGTTGACGGTGGCAACCATGCCTGCGGCGAAGGCGGTGGAGAGGAGTGCAGTCATTGGCTCTTCAAACGCTCAGGAACGACGAGTGCAGCGTTGATGGTCGCACATCCGACGATCAGCTCCTCACGGGCGGATCGGCGAGTTGGGCATGGGAGATGTCGACCACGTCCGATGTGGCGAACAGTCCGAGGGTGTCGAGACCGAACTGGTCACGCCACAGGGCCGGGGGAACCGCGATGTCGGCGAGGAGCAGCGTTGTGTCGAATGGCAGGTGCAGGAATCCCGACTTCGGAAGGGCGAGCGTGAGGATCACGTCCGGCCCCACGACGTTGGCGGGCGACTCGCCGGTGGTGGCGTCGAGCCCCGAGGGAACGTCGAGGGAGATGACCGTTGACGCCGAGGCATTCATCCAGTCGATCAGCTCGGCTGCTCGTCCGGTGGGTGCGTCGGTGAGCCCGTATCCGATGAGACCGTCGACGATCACCGCGCCCGGCTCAGATGGCAGCCGGGCGGACGGGCGGCATCCGATGGCCTCTAGCGACGCCGCCTGGTGAGCTGCGGCGCCAGTGAGACTGCCGGGCTCTCGATCCAGCACGGTCGTCACATCGAACCCGAAACCTCGCAGCCTGCGAGCGGCCGCCATCGCTCCGCCTCCGTTGCCGCCTCCGCCTGCGAGGACAGTCACAGCCGATCGCGACGAGTCGAGACGATCCTGGGCGGTGCGGGCCAGCGCCCGGCCCGCCAGTTCCATCATCTGGAGGAGATCGATGCCGTACGGCCCCGTGGCCAGACGATCTGCCTCTGCCATCTGATCGGCGGTGACGGTCGGTACCGCTCCGATGAACTGTGGGGCTCTCACGGTTGCCTCGTAGTGTCGGACACCCGACACAATCGACGGTCGAGTTCTCTCCCCGATGTTGCCCACGCCATGACAGAGTCTCCCCCCACATCTCCCAATGTTCTGAGCGCCGGATGGTCGATTCTCACATCCCTCATCCGTGTTCGCGCCCCCCGGCCCCGCGGGGATGCGACCGTAGACCATTCCCGTCTTGGCAAGATCCTCGAATCGCTACAAGGCGACGTCATCGGTCGTCTTCCTGCCGCCGGCGGGGAACTGGCCGTGTATCTGGACGAGATGGAATCGGTCGATCCCGACACGCTCACCGTCGGCGAGTCGCTGGCATTCTGGATCAACGTGTACAACGCGGCTGCCCTCAGATTGGGAGCAGTCGCGGCGCGGGACGGTGTCCCGACGGTGTTCGGAATCCCCGGTGCATTCACCTCGCCTGCTGTGACGGTTACCGGCGAGGCGCTTTCCCTGGACCAGATCGAACATGCCAAGGTGCGACGGTTCGGAGACCCTCGCATCCACGCCGGACTGGTATGTGGCGCAATGTCATGTCCGACGTTGCGGCGCGAGCCGTACACCGGTGACGTCGACAGCCAACTCGACGACCAGATGCGTCGTTTTCTGACGGATGGAGCGTTGGTCACCGTGGAGGCGGACAACCGCGTGACCCTCTCGTCGATTTTCGCTTGGTTCGGGAGAGACTTCGTCAAGCCCCACCGCATGCCGACGCTGCTGCCTGCTCGCAGGCGGACCGTACTTGCGGCGCTCACGCCGTGGATGGACAACGATGTTGCGTCGTGGATTGAAGGCGCGGAGCCGACCATCAGCTTCTCCAGTTACGACTGGCGACTCGGTTGTGCCATCGCCTGACGGGCACTCGCCTCGGTGCGTGTTCGCACGCCGAGTGTGAGCGTGGTGATGGCGATCACCGCAGCAGCGATGTCGTAGGGGAGGATGTAGCGCCACATGGCGTCACCGTCGACGAGCCATCCGCCCGCCGGGGTGTATCCGACCGCGTTCAGATAGGCCGCCACCGACCACACACAGACTGCCACGACCGCTCCGCCTGCCACCCAACCGGCGATCCGGCCGGCTGCCAGCCTTGCCCCGATTGCGGTTGCACCGGCGGCCCAGGCGATGTCGAGCGTCGAGAGGAGTTGCAGGAATTGCATGGATGGATCGAGGCGTAGTGCGGCGGACGACGCCAGCGTCACGAGTGCGACAGCCCCGGTCGCCAGCACCACCAGCGAGACCGCGGATCCGAAGAGACCCGCCTTCGGACTGAGTCCTGTGAACCACGGAGTGTCGAGTTCATCCACCAATGCCATGGTCAACGCCAGCCCGTAGGCGACCAGGACCGTCAGATGGAACAGGATCCATGGAGTGGAGCCGTGGGGCGGGGGCACGGCGAGAAGCAGCGGGGCGCCGACCAGCCCGGCGATCAACCACCGAACCGAACGGCCGATCGCCCGTTCCATCACAGGAATTCGTGACCGAACTCGTCCCGGTACGCCTCGAGCAACCGGAGCCACACCTCGCTGAGCGTCGGGAATGACGGCACCGCGTGCCACAGCGTGTCGAGCGACACTTCCCCCACGATGGCAATCGTTGCACTGTGGAGGATCTCACCGACCTGCGGACCGACGAAGGTCGCACCAACCAACGTGTGCGTGTCGGCGTTCACAACCAAGGTGCAGGTTCCGCGATACCCCTTGCCGAGGGTGGCGGCACCGGCCGTGTGGCCGATGTCGTAGGAGACGGTTCGCACGTTGAGGCCGGCCTCCTTCGCCGCCGCAGTGGTCATGCCGACCGCCGCGACCTGAGGGTTGGTGAAGACCACTCGTGGTGTCGCTTTCGTATCTCCCCACGCCGACGTCTTCGCCCCTGCGATGTGGGCACCTGCCACCCGCGCCTGGTACTTGCCGGTGTGAGTGAGGAGGGAGCGGGCGTTGACGTCGCCGACGGCGTACAGCCAATCCCCCTCGACTCCGGTGGCCAGCAGGTGATCGTCGACATCGACGTACTTCCCGTCTTCGAGTCCCACGCTGCTCAGTCCGATGTCGGCGGTGTTGGGCTTGCGGCCGGTCGCGACCAGAAGTTCGTCAGCCTCTATCGACACTTTGGAGCCGTCGGAGAGTGTCACGTCGATCGTCACCGGGCCGTCGGTGCCTTCGCGGCGCACCTCGGTGGTGTTGGCTTCGGTGTGGACCGTGATTCCGAGGCGTTCGAACGACTTCCGGAGTTCTTCGCCCACGGATGGCTCTTCCACTGCCAGCAGGTGCTCGAAGAGTTCGATGATCGTGACCTCCTCGCTGCCCAGTGTCTTCCACGCCTGGGCCATCTCCACCCCCACGACTCCCCCTCCGATGATCAGCAGTCGACGCGGCACCTCCTTGGCAGTGGTCACATCCCGACTGTCCCATGCGCCGACCTCGGAGAGTCCCGGGATGGGAGGCATCGAGGCGGAAGTTCCGGTTGCGAGGATCACGCCTTTGGTCGCCACGAACCGGTCGACTGAGCCATCCGCCCGTTCGACCTCGACCGCGCGTTCCCCGACGAGGCGGCCGTGCCCGCGTAGCAGTGTCACGCCCACGCCCTCCAGCCAGGACACCTGACCTTCGTCGTCCCAGTTTCCCGCCAGAGCATCGCGACGAGCGAGAGCATCTTCGATGTCGATTGCTCCGCCGGTGAAGCCGGGAGTGCGCCCGGCGGCATCGAGGACATCGCCGGGTCGCAGAAGCGCCTTGGAGGGCATGCATGCCCAGTACGAACATTCCCCTCCGACGAGTTCTCGCTCGACGATGGCGGTCGAGAGGCCATGGCGTACCGCCACATCGGCGGCGTTCTCACCGGCCGGTCCTGCCCCGAGGACGATGACGTCGAATTGTGACATGAAAGCTCCCTGTCTGGTTGTTCATGGGTCCAACAGTCGGCGATACCACCGTGATGTCAGATCGTCAGCCACCCGACAGTCTGGTTGGCCTGCCTCGGTAGGGGAGTTGCGCGACCGATGAACCGTCGGCTCTCCGACAGTGGGACCGAACTTCTGGCTTTCGGTCGGTTGAAGGGTGCGAACAAGGAGAACGACCGATGCGATGGAGGAAGAAGATGGCGAAGAAGGCGACGCTGGGCAATGTGACACTGGCTGAGGCTGACGAGGTGGTATCGCTGGAAGGCAACGCCTACTTCCCGCCGGAGGCCATCCGCTGGGACCATCTGACCGAGAGCGACCACACGACGGTGTGCCCTTGGAAGGGACAGGCGAGCTACTTCGACGCCGTGATCGACGGGGAGACCCACCGCAACGTCGGCTGGACGTATCGCACGCCGAGCGACAAGGCGAAGGCGATCACCGGCCACGTCGCATTCTGGGGCAAGGTCAAGGTCACCTGAGGGTTTCAGTGGAGCGTCCTGACCGCCATGAAGGCGACGGCCAGCAGAGTCGCTCCGATCACGAGAAGGCGAG
Organism: Acidimicrobiia bacterium; assembly: GCA_040902855.1. GTDB lineage: Bacteria > Actinomycetota > Acidimicrobiia > Spongiisociales > ZC4RG35 > DATHWB01. Next base: position 20,952 of record JBBDWN010000063.1, read on the forward strand.
CATCGGCATGGTGTCTCGTCAGGTACAGCCCGATGGCAGAGATCGAGAGGACGGCAACCACCTGGATGGCCACTCCGGCGTCGGTGGTCGGAAGCAAGAAATCGATGAGGTTCACGACATGTCCTCCAATGAAGAGCAAAACCGGAACCACCGAATCTCACGCGTGCGAGGGTCGGATTGCCGACAGTTGGCGAGGACGCGGCCTGCGGGCATCGTTGGAGCCGGCATGAAGCTGAAAAACGGGATCGTACTGATAGCCCTGGTTGCGTCCGCCTGCTCCGGAGGGGCTGTGTCGGAGAGCACCGAGGCAGCCGAGCCGGACCCGGCGACCACGACCACATCCGAGTCGCTCCAACCGACGGCGACCCTGCCTCCGGTCGAGCTCCCGGCGGATGGCTTTCCCGAAGGGGACTCGGCACTCGATGACATGACCGCCGAGAGCTTCCCCCCACCGCTGATCGATGTCGAAGAGATCATTTCGGGCGGCCCGCCGCCTGATGGGATCCCGCCGGTGGACGAGCCGGTGTTCACCGACGTCGCGTCGGCTGACGAGTATCTGAGCGATGAGGAGCCCGTGGTCGTCCTGGACATCGATGGTGACGCCCGCGCCTATCCCATCCAGATCATGATTTGGCACGAGATCGTCAACGACGTCGTCGGAGACGTACCGGTCTCCGTCACCTACTGCCCCCTGTGCAACAGCGCTGTTTCCTATGTGCGGACCATCGGCGGACACGAAACGACCTTCGGTACCTCCGGTCGTCTCTTCGCCTCCGCCCTCGTCATGTATGACAGGGCGACGGAGACACTGTGGACGCATTTCGACGGGCGGGCCGTCGTCGGGGTGCTCACCGGGCACCGGCTCGAGCCCGTTGCGTCACCCTTGCTGTCGTGGGCCGACTTCAAAGAGGCCTACCCAGACGGGAAGGTGCTCGATCGGGACGAGACCGGATTCGGGCGGCCTTACGGCAACAACCCGTACCAGGGCTATGACAACCCCAGTTCCTTCCCCTTCCTCTTCACCGGAGACGTCGACGATCGCTCCCGGGCGATGCAGCGAGTGGTCGGAGTCCGAGACGGCGACGATGCCCGCGCCTGGACGCTCGATGTGATCTCTGGCGAGACAGCCAGTGTGACGAACACCGAAGTCGGAGACACCGAACTGGCGATCTTCTGGTCGGCTGGGCAGTCGAGCGCGTTGGAGTCTCTCCAGACGGCGTCCGGACGCGATGTCGGATCGGTGGGCGTGTTCTCGCCGATCATCGACGGCCGGACCTTGACGTTCACCGCGGCGGATGGCGCGTTCTTCGATGAACAGACCGGATCGACGTGGAATATCACCGGTCGAGCGGTCGACGGCGAACTGGCGGGATCACAACTCGAGCGAATTCCGCATCTGGACACGTTCTGGTTCGCCTGGTCGACCTATGCCCCCGGCACCGATCTGATCGAGGAGTGAGATGGAACGTCGACGCAAGCTGATCGTCGCCGCCGCGGGAATCGTGGCCCTCGTCGTCGGGATCGCCGCCTTCTGGCCCACCGGCGACGACGCCGGAGCATCCTCCCAGTCGGTCTCTCGCCTCGACGTCCCGTTTCAGTTCATCGACGGGTCTGATGCAAACCTCGCCGACTTCGCCGGCAAGCCTCTCGTCGTCAACTTCTGGGCCTCCTGGTGTCCGGCGTGCGTGGCGGAGATGCCTGACTTCGAACAGGTTCACGCCGCACTCGGAGACCAGGTGGTCTTCCTGGGCATGAACATGCAGGAGACCGATGCACGGGCGGCGGAGGCGCTCATCGACCAGACCGGTGTCAGCTATCAGCTCGGGCTCGACCCTGACGGTCGGATCTTCAACGCCTTCGGCGGTATCGCCATGCCGACGACGGTGTTCATCGACGCCGACGGGAATGTGGTCAAAACCCACGCCGGCACGATCTTCGCCGAAGATCTCGAGGAGATGATCCGCACCGAACTGCTGGCGTCGTGAGCCCCCAGTCCGGCGTTGGGTCGGCCCCACATCCGCTACGTTGGGCTGATCTCATGCTCGATCTCCCTGACCTCGCTGCCGACCAACACCTGGCATGGCTGGCTCGTAGCTTCGGACGTCCCGACTACCTCCCCCTGACCGCAGCCGACCTCGAAGTGCTCGCAGGGTCGGCTGAACTGGTGAAACGGTTTCGCGGGTCACACCTGTTCCGCCAAGGCGAACCCGCGGTGGCGGCGTATCTGGTCAGGGAGGGCCAGGTCGACATCTACCGCGACCACTCGGGCTCGCAGACCGTCGTCGCCCGGGTCGGACCGGGGTCGGTGATCGGCGACATCGCCATGTTCGGCGAAGGCGTGTACAAGTCGTCGGTACGAGCGGTCGATCACGTCAGGGCCTTCCGATTCGACCGTGAGAAGTTGCTTCCCGAACTGGCCAGACATCCGTCAATCTGTCTCCGCTGGCTGGTCTCCGGTCTGAACCAGTTGGAGCGGACCCAGCGGCGGATCATCAGCCTCATGCACAAGACGGTGCTGGCTCAGGTGGCGGATCTGCTGGCGGAGGAGGCCGCAACCCTCCGGAAGGTTCCCCTCTCCCAAGCTTCGATCGCCACGCTGTTGGGGGTGAGCCGTCAGTCGGTCAACGAGGCTCTGGGAGAATTGCGGGAGCAGAAGATCGTCGAAACCGGATATCGGATGATCGAGGTGCTCGACTTGGAGCGTCTTCAAGCCGTGGCGTCAGACCAGCCCTTGGACTGACGCAGGTCTCAGCCTTCGAAGATTTCTACTTCGACGGCTCCCGTGTTTCCGCCTGTGGACGACTTCACTTCGAAGGTGACGATCTGGCCGGTGAATGAGACCTCGACCGGATCGGCGCCGGCCGGGAAAGGACCGAAGGTCGCCCCGTCGACGACGACGTTGAACGTCTCGGTGATCGACGACCCGTCACCCATGGATCGGGTGCGGAAGAGCACTGCGGTGGCGTCGACGACCCGTCCCAAGTCGATGGTCAGGAACGCGTCGTCACCGTCACCCTGCGACGACCACTCTGTTCCCAGGTCCCCGTCGACCGCGTTGGCGGCGGCGAAGTCGTCGGAGAACTCTGAGGAGACATCGACAACGGTGGAACCGATGGCCACGTTCTCACCGAAGCGCGTGAGCGTCTCGTCGGCGGCGGGAGTTGTGAAGGTCAACACTTCGCTTCGGTAGAGGTTTCCGTCTGCAGCGACGCCCTGCAGCCGATATTGATAGGTGGTCTCGGGTTCGAGGCCGGTCATGACGGCGGCGTGGTCGCTGTGTCCTCCGACCCCCATGTCCTGGTCCGTGGCGATGGAGCCTGATGGGCCGTCGATTCCGTAGGCGACGGCGCACACGGCATCGATGTTGGTGGTCACGTTCAACGTGGCGACCGTTCCCGACGGATCGAAGACGATCTGCGGGTCGGCGACGGCGATATCCGAGAAGGGAAGAACTTCTGTATCCGCACTGTTCCCGCACGCAGCGACCACGAGCGCCGTCGCGACCAAGAGCAGCGCTGTCCTTCGTGACATCAACGTGGCACCAGGGTTCGCTTGAACTCGTTCATCTCGTGCCAGTCCAGCATTTCCAGCGCCCTATCGAGATCCTCGACCGCTCCCCGGTTCATGAAGCGGATGAACGTCGCCACGTCGTTGCGGATGAAGGTGGGGACGCCGAACACGCTCCAACGTTCCACCGCCTCGGTGTGCTCTCTGGCAAGCGTCGAAGTGACGGCGTCCGTGTGGACGATCTCTGCGAGCTCTTGGACGTCGACGCCGGCCGAAGTCAGCGCCTGGCGAATCACGTCCTCATCCCCCAGGTCCAACCCGTGATCATGTCGAGCTGCAAAAAGGGCGACATGCGCCTCCGCGAAGTGTTGGGGCTGGTGATCGCGGACGGCGACGCCCCAGTGGAGAGCGGGCACGCCGGGTGCGGTGACATCCGAGAACACCGTGGCATCGCCTTCGTTCACGTGTGCCTGTGACAGCGAGAAAGGGCGGAAGCCAACGTCCCAATCCCGTCCGGCACGAAGACCGGCGAGGACCGCTTCATTGGCGTTGCGGGCGAATGGGCAGAGATAGTCGAATGTGATCTCGAATTGCATGAGGGGAGGGCTCCGGTGTTCAGGTGCTGTCGTGCTTGTGACGTACCCATCAACCTGGCCGGATCATCCCGAATTAGCGAAAACGTCC
>JBBDWN010000063.1:25242-29919 GCA_040902855.1 Acidimicrobiia bacterium
TGGATGTTGACGGCGTCCGCCACCCGGCCGGCGACCGCGGCCAGCTTCGGCCCGTTGACACCGACGATGATCGGCGGCATGGGCTCTGGTCGCAGGAAACCTTCGGCCGATGCGAGGCCGTGGTACTCGCCGGCGAGGTCGGGAGTCCCCGACCACAGGGCCCGTATGAGGTTCACCGCTTCCTCTGTTCGTCGGCGCCGCTCCTCATCCCCGAGGGCGGGGAGACCGATCATCGCCAGCTCGGATGCGTACCGACCCCGGCCGGCACCCGCCCCGAGGCCGAGGAGTAGTCGTCCGTGCGAGAGCTGTTGGAGGGTTGCGGCGGCGACGGCGATGTGGGCCGGATGTCGGATGGTGGCGTTGAGGACCAGCGGTCCGAGCTGGATCCGGTCGGTGGCGGCTGCGATGGCGGCGAGCGTCACCCACGGGTCGAGAGTGTGGGTGGCCCCCGCCGGCGACCCCGAAACGTGGTCGTATGTCCAGACGCCGTCGAAGCCCACAGACTCGGCGACTTGCGCCGCCTCGACCAGTTGGCCGACGGTCGCTCCGAACGGGCTGAGAGAGAGGTCGAACTGCATGAACTCGCTCACCGTAGGCGGCGCCGACTTGGGGCCAGGGACTCCTCGGGCCTTTTGGCCGTAGGTCGTGTCCATGCGGCCCTACTCGGTCTATGCCTCGAATGTGAAGATTGACAGGTCATCAGTCATCGAGGGAGAGAGCGCTATGGACACGTTACGAGACAGTGGGCCGCTTCAGTTGCCGCAGGAAGCGGTGAAGGCGTCGGCGATTGCCTTCGCCCGAGTCTTCTTGGGGATCATGTGGCTGATAGAGGTCACGGTTGGTCACAACTGGAAGATCGGTGGGTTCGAGTCGGGTCCGAATCCGCGGTGGATGGGCCCCGAGGCGGGTGAAGCGGTTCGAGATTCGGCGGCATCTGCCATCGCCGATGGGACGTATTCGTGGGCTGCTTGGATCTTTGACTCGATCATCGTCCCCAACGCCGAGATGTTCTCCTATCTCACGATCGCCCTTCAGATCCTGTTCGGGGTGGCGTTCGTAGTCGGCTTCGCGGTACGTCCGCTGGCGCTGATGGCGTTGGTGATGGATGTCAACATCATGATGTTGGGTAACAGCCGTATTCCACCGTTCTTTGCGGTATTGCACCTCTTCGTCCTCGTCTCCGGCGCCGGTCAGTACTACGGACTGGACGGATGGATCTTGGATCGGATCCGGACGGCGAAGACCGGGTCAGCCAACGCGCTGCGGTGGCTGATCGAACTTCCGGTGTTCAAGCGGAGCTACATCCCTGGATTCGTCGCCGGATTCGGCCTGATTGCAGTGTTCTTCTTCCTCACCATGGGGAGCCGGGCGACAGGACGCTTCGTGTTCGTTGCCATGGATCTGGTCGCCATCACGGGGCTGATCGTCATCGGACTGCTCGCCGCGGGACGCTACGGCGATCGGCTTGCCGCACTGACGGCCGCATTGCGAATCTTCGTCGGATACAAATTCCTCCATGAGATCTGGGCGCGAGTGAGTCCGGGCGTGAACGCGATGCCCGGCTTCGCAGACAGTGAGGCGCAGAGCGCAGTGTTCACCACGATTTCCGAGAACCACTGGTCACTGGTGGGTTCCATCGTCGATGCGCTGATCCTGCCCGCCATGGGGTTCTGGGTGCTCGTCTTCGGTGCAGTCCAACTGGTCGTCGGTGCCGCACTCATCATCGGTTATCGCACCCGCATCGCCGGCCTGGTGGGTGTCGCCTATCTCGGTGGGCTCATGATGCTCGGAATGACCCGCCTGATCCCGTTCGTGCTCGGCATGCTGGTGGTGGTCATCGCTCTCGACAGTGGCCGACTCCTCAGTCTCGATTCCCTGCGTCGGTGGAGCGAACCCGCCCAGTTCGGTCTCCCGGTACCGGCCAAGGTGATCCCCATCCTGATCGCACTGGCTGCGGTCAACGCGATCGCGGCGGTAGCGACAGCCTTCAACACGGGTATCACCCCCGACGGCTACACGACGTCAATGCCTGCGATGGTGACGGCGTTCGTGGCTGTGTTCTCCGGGTTGTTCGCATTCGTGGGATGGCTGCAGCTCCATCCGGGACTCAATCACAGCGACGCGGTGGCCGAGCTGGAGACGGAGTTGAACACGCCAGTCACCTGAGACCAACCCGCCGAATCGACAAAGAACTGGGCCCCGCCTCTTGCAGCGGGGCCCAGCTCTTTGGAGAGGTGGGGCTGTCTCTGAACCGGTGACCTAGCGGTACTCGGGGTTGGGGAAGTCGTACCGGGCCCCCGCATCCCATCCTGCCCGCTGGTTGCCATGGGCGGGCATGCCGCCGGCATCGGTCAGCATGCGGGCGAGATGCATCAGGTTCCACGTCATGAAGGTCGTGTTGCGATTGGTGAAGTCGTTCTCCGGTCCACCCGAACCATCGTCGAGGTAGCTGGGGCCGGGTCCCGCCTCGCCGATCCAGCCGGCGTCGGCCTGGGGAGGGATCACGTAGCCGAGGTGCTGCAGCGAATAGAGCACGTTCATGGCGATGTGCTTGATTCCGTCTTCGTTCCCTGTGACGAGACAGCCCCCGACCTTCCCGTAGTAGGCGTACTGGCCTGCGTCGTTGAGGATTCCGGACTGCGCATACAGACGCTCGATGACCCGGGTCGCCACCGACGACTTCTCGCCCAGCCAGATCGGCGTTCCGAGCACGAGGATGTGGGCGGCTTTCACCTTCTCGTACAGGGACGGCCATTCGTCGGTCTCCGCACCGTGCTCGGTCATGTCGGGGTAGACCCCCGGTGCGATGTCGTGGTCGACGGCCCGGATCAGGTCGACGGTGACCCCGTTACGGCGCATGATCTCCATCGAGATGTCCATCAGTCCCTGGGTGTGGGACTGCTCGGGTGACGGCTTCAAGGTGCAGTTGACGTACAACGCCCGGAGGTCAGAGAAGTCCCACTTGGACTCGGTGTCGTAGGTTGCCTCGGTCATTCGATCCCCTCCGGTGACTGGTGGAAAACGTAGCGGCATCCTGTTCTAACGTGGGGTCGTGGACCGGGTGCGGCGATTGCTCCCGACGGCCGGGGACTTTTCGGTCAGCGCTTTCCGTCATGACCTGCTGGCGGGGATCACCGTCGCCCTCGTCGCCCTACCTCTCGCTCTCGGGTTCGGTGTCACGGCCGGAGTGGGACCGGCTGCGGGAATCACCACCGCCATCGTCGCCGGGTTCATCGCCGCCTGGCTCGGAGGTTCCAACTTCCAGGTGTCGGGACCGACCGGGGCGATGACCGTCGTGCTGCTTCCGATCGTCGCCACCCAGGGCACTGAAGGGCTGGTCGTCGTCGGGGTCGGGGCTGGCGTCGTTCTCATTGCTCTGTCGCTGCTCGGGGTCGGCCGATATGTCGCCTTCATACCGTGGCCGGTCATCACGGGATTCACCACCGGCATTGCCGTCATCATCTTCCTCCAGCAGTTCCCGGGTCTCCTCGGTGTCGAGAAGGGGGAGGGCGAGGCGATCATCCCGGTGACGGTGGCGACGGTTTCGAACGCGATGACGGCACTCGACTCCGGAGCCGTTGCGATCACCATGCTGACGGTCATCGTGATGGTCGCTTGGTTGCAATTCCCCCAGGTGCGAGCAGTGCCTGCATCGATGGTGGCGTTGCTGATCGCCACCGGCGTCTCGCTCCTCCCCATCTTCGAAGGCCTCGACCGGGTCGATGGGATTCCTCGCGGTCTGCCAATGCCGAGCCTTGAAGGGCTCTCGATGGCCTGGAGCAGTGATCTCTTCAGGGCGATCCTCGCCATCGCCGTCCTGGCGGGCCTCGAGAGCCTGCTGTCGGCGGTGGTGGCCGACGGCATGACCGTTGCCGAGCGACATGACCCCGATCGGGAACTCTTCGGTCAAGGTCTCGCGAACGTCGCCAGCGCGCTCTTCGGCGGAATGCCGGCGACTGGAGCGTTGGCTCGGACCGCTGTCAACGTTCGCTCGGGAGCGCGAACCCGGGCCGCTTCGATGTTCCACGCGGTCGTGCTTCTGATCGTTGTGTTGTTCCTCTCGCCGCTTGCCTCGCGGATTCCGCTGGCGGCGCTGGCGGGAATTCTGATGGTGGTGGCGGTGAGGATGATCGAGTTCGACGCCATGCGAGCCATCGTACGGTCGACTCGGTCTGATGCGTTCGTCCTGGTCCTCACGTTCGCGGTGACCGTGATCTTCGACCTGATCGTCGCGATCGAGGTCGGGATGATCGCCGCCGGAATTCTCTTCATCGGCCGGATGAGTCGTCTGTTGGCAATCGACGTCACACCCCTCGGTGGTGACGACCTCCCCGGCCATGACTCCGCCGAGACCCAGGACGCTGAACAGGAGCTTCTCTCCGAGCACATCGTGGCCTATCGGGTGGACGGCCCCATCTTCTTCGGCGCTGCCAGCCGGTTCATGGATCAGTTGCTGAAAGTCGACGGCAGCGTGAAAGCGGTCGTACTGCGGATGCGAAGGGTCCCGGTGATGGACGCCACCGGAGCCTCCGCTCTCGAGTCGATGGTGGATCGGCTCTCACATCGCGGGGTTCTGGTGCTGATCTCAGGATTGCAGGATCAGCCGAGAGCGGTCCTCGAACGGAGCGGGATCCTGGACAAGGTGAGTCGGAGTCGGGATCACGTCTTCGGGACGTC
>JBBDWN010000063.1:30019-32125 GCA_040902855.1 Acidimicrobiia bacterium
GCGACCCCGGCCCGATCGGAGGCGATACCGGCGACCGCCGAGGACAGCGTGGGCGTCAACAGCCCCTGACCGAGGGCGAGGAAAACGAGTCCGGGCGGTAGCGACCACCAGCTGTTCGCGACGGATATGACACCGAATCCGGCCACGTTGAGGGCGAGCCCGAGCCGAATCGTCCTCGTCTCTCCGAGTGCCTTCGTCACCGGTCCGACCAGGCCTCCCTGCGCGGCGACCAGGACCAGTCCGATGCCTGCGAAGACCAGCGCCACCGTCGGTTCGTTCATGTCGAGCCGGGCGCTTCCGAGCAGCGAGAAGGTCGCTTCGAAGGCGCTGAAGGCGGTGACTCCGACGAAGGTGAGGATGACGAGTCGCAGGACCGGGGTCGGAAGCGAGCGGAACCCCGCACCGTGCATCGCCGACGTCGACACGCGTCGCGTCTCGGGAATCCGGATGATGCCTGCCACCAGGTTCAGCATGGAGATCCCAGCGGCGACGAAGAACGGCAGGGACGGCGACCCGAGCGAGGCGAGGGCACCGAGCGAGGGACCGATGACGAAGCCGAGACCGAAGGCGGCACCCAGGAGTCCCATGAGGCGTGCACGCTGATCAGGCCCGGCCACGTCTGACACCGTCGCCCTGGCAACGGCCACGCTCGCCCCAGACGCCCCGTCGAGGATGCGTCCGATGAACAGCATCGGCAGCGAACCTGCGAGTCCGAGGATGAGGCTGCCGATCGCCGACCCGGCGATGGTGACGAGCAGGATCGGCCGGCGCCCCACCCGGTCCGAGATGCGCCCCCAGATCGGGGAGAACACGAACTGGGCCAGGGAGTAGCTGGCGAACAGCAGCCCGATGGTGGTGGGGCTCGCTCCGAAGCGCTCCGCGTACAGCGGGAGGAGCGGGATGATGATGCCGAAACCGAGCAGGTCGACTGCGACGGCGGTCCAGACAGGCCAGAAGCCTTTGGGAATGGGTTGGCGTGTGGTCATGCAGTGATGTGCTGGGCGATGCGGAAGGCGTCGGTCGCCAGGTGGGCGAGTCCGACGCCACGGTATCCCCAGCCGGCCAGATGCAGCGATTCGGGGGTGGCCTCGTCCACCGCCGCCAGCCAGCGTCGATGACCCAACTCGTACTGGGGGATCCCCCGGCGGTGCCGCACCACCTCGGTGAACGTCACGTCGAGATCGCCTCCGAATATGCCGGCGACCTCGGTTCCGATGTGATCGACGACGGCCGAATCGTCGGCTGCGAGGAGTTGTGGGGTAGCGCGGGCGATCACCTTGACCAGACCATGACCGTCGGGGGCTCGGTGCGGTGCATAGGAGGATTCGAGCAATACGCCGCGGGTGGCCGTGGCTGCGTCCGGACCGGTGAGGATGCCGAAACCGTCCGGGATGTCGAGGTCGGGCCCGCCCAGGCCGACGACGACGACCGGGGCGGCGGACGAACCTCGCAGCGCTTCGGCGAGCGGCCCTGTCACGAGGCCGGCGGCGACCTCGGGGTGGGTGGCGAGTACCACGTGGTCGGCTCCGAGGCGTTCGGATCCGTCGACGATCCAGCGAGGACCCTCTCTGCGCACGGCGTTTACCGTCACTCCAGGCCGGAAGCGGTCTCCGAGGGATTCGGCGATCTGGGTGGCGAGATCGGTCATCGTCGTGAGGGGAACGTGAACGGATCGCGTTCTCGACCCCTCGGCTTGTGACCGGAAACGGGCCCTCACCCCACCCAGGATCGAGCCATGGGCGTCGACGAGGTCGGTGAGAGTGGGGAACGCGGCGTGGGCCGAGAGGCGGGTCGGGTCGCCGGCGAAGACCCCTGAGGCCGCCAGCCAGGCAGCCACTCGGCCCAGGTCGTTGCCGAGTCTCCGCCGGAGAAACGTGTCGAGCGACTCGTCGTACTCCTCCGGGGGCTCGGCCACCAGGAACTCGAGGGCTCCTCGGAGCTTGGCGCGAGGCGACGCCAGGGGAGCCAGGACGACGGCCGGACCCGGACGAAGTGTGATCAGACGTTTCCCGGTCCAGATGTGGCGCATCCGGGCGGTGTCGGCCGCCGGTTGGATCCCTCGGCCGTCGAGCAGGGGCGACAGGTGCGGGTGGGGGAGCGTGAAAC
>JBBDWN010000064.1:0-4626 GCA_040902855.1 Acidimicrobiia bacterium
TGGGTCATCTCGTCGTTGGCGAATCGCAACGCCCGAATCGAGTTGGTGACTCGGGTCTTCTTCTTCGCCATCAGAAGCCTCGACGGTAGGTGACGAGCTTGACTCCGGCGGCCACCAGTTCGGAGACGAAGAATGCTCCGAGAATGGCGTGGGCGATCCAGAAATGGTCGAACTCGAGCACGGCGAGACCAAGTGCGGGCACCATGCCGACCGCCAGCACAAGACCGCCGATATTCCCGGCGAAACGAGCGATCGACTTGTCCCGTTCGTCCGTCCGGTCGACGTCGATGTTGTCGCCTCTGATCGCTGCACGACCAACCGAGAAGACCGCTACCGCGATGGTGGCCGCGACCGTGATCACTACGACCGCAATCACGAGCAGCGCCAACTCGCCTCGGTATTCGATTTCGGTCGCAGGTGTGGTGGAGGCCTTCCCGACGATCTGTGCGATGTACCAGATGCCGACCGCCAGTTGGATGAGTCCGGTCGTCCAGGTGCTCTTTTCTTCGAATGACATCGCTCCCCCTCAGTTCTTCGTGGCGGGCTGGCTAACGGTGCGAAGAACCAGGCATTGGTCGACGCCATACAGCCGGTGGGTTCGACGGTCGGCCGCCGTGATGGCCGCCCCGCTGTCCTCGATCGGAACGACCTCAGGGTCGGTCACCGGGAATCGGCGGCCCTCGTGTGTGATCTCCGCCCTGCCAATAGTCAGGACGTTCTTCAACCAGTCGGGCCGGGTTCCGTAGGGCAGCACGATGGCGAGGCCGTCCTCGGCTGGGACGATGCCGACCGGTGTCTGGTATTCACGACCCGAGCGACGGCCAACATGGTGGATGATGCCTGCATACGCACCGGGGGTTCCGGCAGTCCGCATCTGCCGGGGGTTGGTGTACCGCCGGTTCATCCGCCGCACGCCGTCGAGTACGACTGGCCACTTGTACCGCATGCCGAGGAAGAACAGTGCGAACAGGGTGCCGAGGGTGCCGAGCAGGGGATAGAGGACGGTCATGCTGTCTCCACGAGGTAGAGGGAACTGGACCTGATGTCAAGTTTATCTTACACGCATAAATGTAAAGCAAACACGACACAGAGTCAAGTATGGTTTACGTGAGGCTGGGGCCGGAGCGAGTCGGTCAAGCATCGGTCAGCCGGTAGCCGAGCGGCCACGGGTCGGTGGGATCAACGGTGTAGCTGAACCGCCCGCCTGTCGTCGGGGCCGGCGAGATAGGGATTTCGGGGGTCGTCTACGAAAACATCAAAGAACACGATCACCGTCTCCGCGGGTCGGCTATACACCATATGGTGTATAGTGATGTCGTGAGCAGGACCCAGATCTACCTCGGCGAAGAGGAGCTCGAACTCCTCGATCGGGCGGCACGAACGACCGGCGCTTCGCGCTCGGAGTTGATCCGACGTGCTGTACGAAGCGCCTACGGAGAGAAGTCGGCAGCGGCGAAACTCCGTGCCCTCGATGCGAGCGCCGGGTCGTGGACCGACCGAGGCCTCTCCGGCGCCGAGTACACCGACGCCATTCGTGGTGACCTGGGAGAACGGCTGAGGCGGGTCGGGCTCGAGTGAAGTTGCTCGATACGAGCGTCGCCGTCGACCACCTGCGCGGGGAACGACCTGCAGTCGACCTGCTTCGTCGGCTCGTCGGAGGGGGCGAGTCCGTCGCCGCCAGCGAGGTGGTCCGCTTCGAGCTTCTCTCCGGTGTGCGGGACGACGAAGTCGAAGCGCTCGAGCAGTTCTTCTCGGTGCTGTCGTGGGTGCCGGTGGAGGAGGCCATCACCCGCATCGCCGGTTCACTGGCTCGCCAGCATCGTCGGGCGTACAGCGGAATCGACGACGCCGACTACCTCATCGCCGCGACCGCCATTGTGCTCGAAGCAGAGCTGTTGACGACCAACGTCCGCCACTTCCCGATGCTGGGGGGACTCCGGCCCGCCTACTGAACGGCGCAGCCGAACGCGGCCCGGGGGTTCTCATCCGTCGCGTAGTGTGTATGTTTAGGCGTATGCCAAGGATGCAGGTCTACCTCCCCGACGATCTCCATCGGGCAGTCAAAGAACGCGGTCTTCTTGCATCCGAACTCTTGCAGGAAGCGGTTCGCGTTGAGCTACGCCGTCAGGAGCTCGTCGAGGCGTCCGATACGTATCTGAGCGAGCTCCTCAATGAGGTCGGTCAACCCACACCGGAGGAGACAGCGCGGGCGCAGGCAATTGCCCGGCGACTCGTCCGACGAGCCGATCAGGTCGCCGGCTGACGTGTTGATCCTGGACTCGGGTGGTGTCTCCCGGCTGGCTGAACGATCCACCGCAGCGGCAGCACTCCTACAGGCGCTTCGTATCGAAGGTCTGTGGCCGCCGGTCGTTCCCACGCCCGTGCTGATCGAGGCGCTGCGGGGCGATCCCGGACGAGACGCCTCGGAGAACCGGTTCCTCAAGACCTGCGATGTCGTCGAGGACATCCCCGAACGCCTCGCCCGCCGGGCTGCAACCCTTCGCACACTGGCGCGTCGCGGATCAGCGATCGACGCGCTTGTTGTTGCATTCGCAGAACCGGGTGGCTCAGTCTTGACCTCAGATCCCGACGATCTCAGTGCGTTGGCGACTCACAGCCATGGCGTCGGCATCGAGCGGGTCTGAAGCCGGGGTGACCTGACCGGTTCAGCGCCGTGCCGACGTCCAGCGTCCGGCGGGAAACCGATTGAAGAACTCGGAGATGGCGTCGTCGGTGCCGACCAGCACCAGTTCACACCCCAACGGCAGTGGACGGTGGGGGTCGGGGTTGGCTGTGATCTCGCCTCCCGACTCGACTCCGACCACGTTGCATCCGGTGAGACGGCGGATGTGGGCATCGGACAGCGACTTCCCGGCGAGCGCCCGGGGGATCGGGACCCGGAAGATGCTGAGACCCTGGGCGACGAGGATGGTCTGTTCTCCCTCGAAGTGGTTCCAGATCGCCGCAGAGCCGGTGGCGGCGTAGGAGAGGACGGCGTCGGCGCCCGCCCGGTACAGGGTGCTCACATTGCGGTCGAGCCGGGCCCGGGAGACGATCCGGGCGTCCGGTCGGAGCCCCCGGCAGTAGCGGGTGAGATAGACGTTCACGTTGTCGTCGTGGGTGGTGACGAGCACCGCTCCCGCCTCGGCGATCCCTGCCTCCTCCAACATCGACCGATCAGCGGCATCGCCGATCACATAGGGGATGTCGGGCCGCAGCCGCTCGGGAAGCTTCTCCAGGATCGTGAAGGAGATCCCCTCGTCGGCGTAGGCGCGGCCGACCGCCCGCCCCACCCGGCCGCCACCGATGATCACGGCGTGGGCATCATCCGACCCGACCGCGTATTTCTCGTCGAAAGCCTCGAGTTGGCTCTCACTGCCGGCCAAGAGCAGGATCGTCGACGGATGCAGCACCGTGTCAGGGATGGCAACCTCGAACTCGCCCCGCTCCCACACCCCGACAATGCCCACTCCCAGCTCCGATCGGAGCCGGGCGTCGCTCAGGCTATGGCCGACCAACTCGGTGCCGACGATCCCCGCCTCGGCGATCAGAAGCCCGGCGAAACGGCCGATGACGTGGGCCCGTCCTCCGAGGCCGAGAGCCCGGGCGGCCATTGCCGAGCCGAGGATCTCACCCAGTTGGACGACGTGAGCTGCCCCGGCGATCTCGAGGATGTCCACCGAGTCGGGGGAGTTGGCGGTGGCGACGATGTCCACCTCTGGGGCAATCTCCCGAACGGTGAAGGCGATGTTGGTGTTGGCCTGGTCGTCCCGGGTGGCGACCACCATCGTCGCTTGCTCTACGCGGGCGCTGCGATAGGTGGCCGGGTCGTCGAGGTAGCCGACCATCACTCTGCGCCCCTCGTCGTGGAGACGGCCCGCCTCCTCCACGTCCTCGACGATCAGGACGTAGGGGACATCCGCCCGCTCCGCCCGCTCCACCAGGGCAGCCTCGACCGGTCCCCACGCAGTGAGAAGCAGGTGCCCGGTGGTGGAGGCGGGCACGGACCGGGGCGCCCGGCGCCTCTCCCGCTCTGCCATCCACGGCATGAACACGAACTGGATGAACAGGAACGGCAGCATCACCAACAGGGAGGTGGAGCCTGCGAGGAGCACCACGATCGAGAAGATCCTCCCGGCGTCGGACTCGAAGGTGATGTCCCCGAAGCCGAGAGTGCTCATGGTGGTGAGAGTCCAGTACACGCTGGTTGGCCAGGAGTAGGTGCGCCCTTCCAGCGCCATCAGTTGGTGGAACGCAGCGCTGAATATGGTGACGATCACGACGAACACTCCGAGGATCACCAGCAGGGTTCGGTTGCGGCGCCGGCGTTGCGCCTCATGGGCCACCGCCTGCGCCCGCTCCGAAGCGTCCAAGCTGACGGTTCGCTCCCGGGCACCGAGACGCTGTGTGATCTGCGCCATGGTGGCGCCGAGGGCCTTCAACATGTGCGAGCTCCTGTCACCAGGGAGGATCTTGCCAGACCGGTCGCCCCTGCGACGGCTGGCCCACCGGCGGGGGGTGCCGGGGGGTCGTCCCCCTGCAGTTTCACAGTGGGTCCCGTGGGACTCGAACCCACAACCAACGGGTTAAAAGCCCGCTGCTCTGCCAATTGAGCTAGAGACCCGG
>JBBDWN010000065.1:0-4574 GCA_040902855.1 Acidimicrobiia bacterium
TCCGCTGACTCTGAGCGAATCACATTTCGAGGTGACGCCCCATCCCTGCCTCCACCGCCCGGTCGTAGGCGAGTCGGGCGGTGACGACATCCTCCATGCCGTTCCCGACCGAGACCCACACCGTTCGTTCGGTGCCCGACTGTCTCCCCGGATGGCTTCCGTTCACGACCTCGCCGAGCTCGACGACGCCAGCGGGGTCGAGGCCCTGTACTGCGACCGGTCCGTTGGGAGGCGGTGTCGTCACCGCGGAACGCGTCTGGACCACCACGGTCGCGTTCTCGAGAAGTTGCGGCGGTATCTCCAGGTGAAGCCCCACCGTTGACAGGTGCGTCCCGCTGAACGCGCTGGCGTCGAACAGCGGGTCGGCAGCGTCGGTCGTGCAGGCCACCACGTCGGCGTCTTCGACGGCGGTTGCGATGTCGTCGAACACAGTGACGCCCTCGTGCCGTGCGGCCAGTCTGTGGGCGTTCTCAGGCGTGCGATTGGCCAACCGGATCTCGGTCCACTGGCGCAGTCCCCGGAACGCTTCCAGGTGCCCGGCCGCTTGCACTCCGGCTCCGAGCACGGTGAGGATGGAGACGTCGGTGGGGGCGAGTAGGTCACATGCCAGCGCAGCCGACCCGGACGTGCGCATCTCGGTGATGACCTCTCCGTCCATCAGCGCCAAAGGAACGCCTGTCTGATCGTCGAAGAGCGTCACGAGGGCGTGATGGCTCGGGAGCCCCGCCTCGGCGTTGTTTCCGAAAACGGTGACGAGTTTGGCCGCCAGTCCTACGTCTTCTACGTATCCGGGCATCGCTCCGAGCAGTCCCCGTCCGGTGGCGGCCATGACCCGGGTTGGCACGTGTGTCCTACCTTCGGTCAGGGCGGCGTATCCGTCGGCGAGCGCGTCCCGGATCGCCGCAGGTTCGAGGAGGGCACGCAGGTCGTTGGCATCGAGGATCAGCATGCGCCGACCCTACGACAACTCGGCCACAGGACGACCGTCGATCGGTAACGTCACCCACATGAGGAAGGTGACGTTCGTGACCGGAGGATCGTCGGGAATCGGCGCCGAGATCGCCCGTCAGGCGGCGGAGGACGGTCATCACGTGGTCGTCTTCGCGCGGCGTTCGGGACCGGTGGGCCGTCATGTTCCCGTCGACCTGGCAACACACGACGGCTGGGACACGCTGGCTGGTGTCGTTGAGTCCGAGATGGCTTCTGCCGACGCTGTCGAGATGTTCCACTGCGCGGGAACACTGACTCCTATCGGCTTTGCGGGTGAGGTCGATGCCGCCGCCTACCGGACGAATGTGCTTCTCAACGCCGCCGCCCCCCAGGTGATCGGCGACCTCTTTCTCCGTTTGGTCGCTGCGCGCCAGGTGCCTGCCACGCTGGTGATGATCACGTCGGGGGCGGCTCGCCACCCCTATCCCGGTTGGTCGGCGTACAGCGCCGGGAAGGCGGCGATGGACAGCTGGGTGACGGCGGTGGGCGCAGAGCAGTCCGAGCGCGATGGAGTGAAGGTCGTGGCGATCGCTCCCGGCGTCGTCGATACGCCGATGCAGGGCGAGATCCGACAGACCGATGCCTCGGACTTTCCGAGTGTCGAGCGGTTCCGCGCTCTCCACGCCGACGGCGAACTGGGAGATCCCGTAGACGTGGCACGCCGAATTCGGGCCGCAGTCGACGCGCTTTCGAACGGCGCGGTCGTCGATCTCCGGGATCTCTAGGCTCGACGACGTCGAAGGAGGGTTCGTGCAGTCCGCCTACATCGCCGCATACGTTCGTACTCCGATCGGGAGATATGGCGGTGCGCTCGCCTCGGTCCGCACGGACGACCTCGCCGCCGTTCCGATCAGGGCGATTCTCGCTGCGCACCCTGGCCTCGACGTCGACGACGTCATCCTCGGAGCCACCAATCAGGCGGGTGAGGACAACCGCAACGTGGGTCGGATGGCCGCCCTCCTTGCCGGCCTCCCGGACTCGGTGCCCGGCAGCACCCTCAATCGGCTGTGCGGTTCGGGTATGGACGCGGTCGCCTCGGCCGCCCGTCTCGTGGCGGTGGGTGAAGCTGATGTCGTCATCGCCGGTGGTGTCGAGTCGATGTCACGGGCGCCTTTCGTGGTACCGAAGGCGGAGGCTGCCTACCCGACGACCGCCGAGATCGTGTCGACGACGCTCGGCTGGCGGCTCGTGAACCCTGCGATGGAGGAGATGGGTCACACCGAGGCGCTCGGTGTGACGGCGGAGAATGTCGCGACCGAATTCGGTATCTCTCGCCGGGACCAGGACGCCTTCGCGGCGAGGTCCCAGGAACGCGCCGCGGAGGCTGGCAAGAACGGCAACTTCGCCGCCGAGATCACCCCGGTCTCCATCCCGCAACGCCGTGGGCCCGATGAGATCGTGGATGTCGACGAGCATCCTCGCCCGGGAACCACCGTCGAGGATCTGGCTCGGCTCCGGCCCGCCTTCCGAGACGGCGGAACCGTCACCGCGGGCAACTCATCGGGAATCAACGACGGTGCCGCGGCGCTCGTGATCGCGTCGGAGGCGGGCCTCGAACGGCACGGGTTGACACCGATCGCCCGCATTGTGGGCAGCGCCACCGCCGGTGTGCCTCCACGGATCATGGGTATCGGACCCGTTCCTGCCACCCGCAAGCTGCTCGATCGGACAGGCTGGACGATCGGGTCGATCGATGTGATCGAACTCAACGAGGCCTTCGCCAGCCAGTCGCTGGCGTGTCTGCGCCAACTCGGTCTGGCAGACGACGCCGAACACGTGAATCCGAACGGCGGGGCGATTGCCCTGGGACATCCCACCGGCATGTCAGGAGCCAGGATCACCGGCACCGCCGCGCTCGAGATGGTGCGACGGGGAGGGAGCCGGGCCGTGGCGACGATGTGCATCGGCGTGGGTCAGGGAATCGCCATCGCACTCGAATCGGTCTGAGGAGGACTCGTGAAGCTCGACGGAAAAGTGGTCGTCGTCACCGGCGGAGGGAACGGAATCGGTGAGGGACTCGTTCGTCGGTTCTCCTCCGAAGGTGCGCGGGTAGTGGTCTCGGATCTCGACGCCGACGCGGCCGATCGCGTCGCCGGCGAGACCGGCGGACTCGCGGTCCCCGCAGATGTGTCTGTCGAAGACGACATCATTCGCCTCGTCGAACGGGCCGAATCCGAAGTGGGTCCCGTCGATCTGTTCTGTTCCAACGCCGGCATCGGACCGTCGGGCGGCGTCGAGATGTCGAACGAGATGTGGCAGAAGATCTGGGAGATCAACACCATGTCTCACGTCTATGCCGCCCGGGCAGCGCTTCCCGGCATGCTCGCCAGGGGAGAGGGGTACCTGCTGCAGACGGTGTCGGCAGCTGGCCTTCTCACCAACCTGGGTGCTGCTGCCTACTCGGTCACGAAGCACGCGGCTCTCGGCTTGGCGGAGTGGATTTCGGTCACCTACGGGGACCGCGGGATCAAGGTCTCCGCCCTCTGCCCGCAGTTCGTGCAGACGGATCTTCTTGCCGAACTTGCCTCTGATCCGGCTGTTGCCCAGTGGGTGAAGGGCTCGACGATCTCCGTCGAGGAGGTGGCCGACGCCGTCGTGCGCGGCCTGGACGAGGAGCGATTCCTGATCCTTCCCCACTCCGAGGTGGAGACGTTCTTCCAGCGCAAGGCGACCGACTACGACCGTTGGCTCGCCGGGATGCGCAAACTGCAGGCGTCGCTCGGATTGGAGTAACCCATGTGCCGTTCGATCCGCACCCTTCACAACTTCGAACCGCCTGCCACCGACGAAGAGGTGGGAGCCGCCGCGTTGCAGTACGTGCGCAAGATCTCGGGAAGTCGCGATCCGTCACGCGTGAACGAAGAGGCTTTCGAGTCGGCCGTCGCGACGATCACCGCGGCCACTCGCACGCTGGTCGATTCGCTGGTCACCGCGGCACCCCCGAAGGACCGGGAGGAGGAGGCGGCGAAGGCCCGCCAGCGTGCGGCGGATCGGTACCGCTAACCGCGTGCGTGTCGTCACCTGGAACGTCAACTCCCTTCCTGCCCGCCTCGAACGCGTCCTTGCCTTCCTGGCCGAATACGACCCCGACGTCCTGCTGATCCAGGAGACGAAGGTCGCTCCCGAGACCTTTCCGCACCTGCCCATCCAGGCGGCCGGATACGCGGCTGCCGATCACTCCGGTGGACGGTGGGAGGGCGTGGCCGTGGTGGCCCGCCGCGACCACGACATCTCGGATGTCACGGTCGGACTCGACGACGAACCCGACTCCACCCAGGCCCGATGGATCGAGGCCACTGTCGACGGGGTGCGCTTCGTCAGCGTCTACGTGCCGAACGGTCGCGCCTTGGGGACGGAGACGTTCGAGGAGAAGCTGCGGTTTCTGGAGGCGATGGCCCGACGAGCCCAGACTCTGGATGATCGGGTGGTGATCGGCGGGGACATGAACGTGTGTCCCACCGACCTCGACGTGTGGAACCCGTCTCTGATTCATGGTGCGACCCACATCACCGACGATGAGAGGTCCCGTCTGGCCGCAGTCCTCGATGCCGGATTCGTCGATGCGTTCAGGCACTTGCACCCCG
>JBBDWN010000066.1:0-4562 GCA_040902855.1 Acidimicrobiia bacterium
TCCGCGGAAACGTCGAAACCCGACTCGGCAAAGTGGCTTCCGGGGAGTTCGACGCTGTGGTGCTGGCAGAGGCGGGCCTGCGTCGCATCGGTCTCACCCACCACATCCGCACCCGGTTCCCGGTCACCGAGATGGTCCCCGCCCCCGCCCAAGGCGCGCTGGCTGTCGAAGCGGTATCCGGTTCAGAATCTGCCGAGCTCCTCAAGGCAATCGACCACGCACCCACTCGGATCGCGGTCGAAGCAGAACGCTCGCTTCTCGCCCGGACTGGAGCGGGATGTCGGGCGGCATTGGGGGCGCTGGCCGCCGTCGAGGGTGACGCCATCACAATGCACGGCTTCGTCGAGGATGAGAGAGGCGCGCGGCGCGCCCAGGTGCGTCATTCCGACAGTGCAAGAGCCAGCCTGCTCCTGCAGGAGGCGTTGGGACTGTGAAGCGTGTCGCCGTCACCACCACTGCCGACTCTGCGCCCCGACTGGCGGAGCCCCTGATCGCTCATGGGCTGATTCCGGTGATGCTCCCGTGCATCTCGATCAGCCCGGCACCCGCCGACGTCCTCGAAGCCTTGCGAAAGCATGCCAAGAAAGCCGACCTGATCGTCCTGACGTCGGCCCGCGCCGTGCGGGTCACCTGGCCCGAAGCAGACATGCCGGCCACCCCAGTCGCAGCAGTCGGCTCCGCAACGGCAGCCGCAGTCGAAGAAGCCGGCGGAATCGTCAAGAGTGTCGGCTCGGGCGGCGTCTCCGAACTCGTCGCAACACTCGACGTCAAGGGTCTTCGCATCGTCTTCCCCCACGCCAGAGCAGCGGACCCGTCGACGGATGCTGCCCTGGAGCGCATGGGTGCCACCGTCTACGCCGCCACCGCCTACGACACGATTCCCATCTCCCCGAATGACGACAAGGTCGACGCCGCCATCTTCGGATCCCCTTCTGCCGTCGACGGTTGGCTGATGCGCCGTCACCTGGACGGGCTGGTGATCGGCGCCATGGGGGCGACGACCGCTTCGGCTCTGAGGGTGCGAGGGGTCGAGAGCCCTGTCGTGGCAAAGACTCCCGGGTTCGAAGAACTCGTCGCAGCGCTCGCAGAGAGGATCAACGCATGAGCACCTTCCCGACCGTCCGCCCGCGCAGACTCCGCCGATCGGCGGCCCTCCGTCGAATGGTGGCCGAGACCCGACTCGATCCGTCCGGATTCGTGCTCCCGCTGTTCGCCGTCCCCGGACGCGACGTCGACAATCCGATCCGTTCGATGCCGGGGCACTCGCAACTGTCCGTCGACCGCCTGGTCGGCGTCGTCAAGGAGGCCGCTTCCGTCGGCGTAGGGGGCGTGATCCTGTTCGGGATTCCCGAGGCGAAGGACGAGACAGGCTCGCAAGCCTGGAATCCGCACGGCCCGGTTCCCGAAGCCATACGGGCGATCAAAGACGAGGTTCCCGACATGGTGGTGTGGGCTGATGTGTGCCTGTGCGAATACACGAGCCACGGACATTGCGGGGTGCTACGGGGCGAAACGGTCGACAACGACGCCACCCTCCCGCTCCTCTCGCAGGCCGCACTGGCCTACGCCGACGCCGGTGCGGACGTCGTCGCCCCGTCCGACATGATGGACGGCCGCATCGGTGCCGTCCGCACCGCTCTCGACTCCGCCGGATACGACGAACTGGCGATCTGCTCCTACTCCGCCAAGTACGCCAGCGCCTACTACGGGCCGTTCCGGGACGCCGCCGAGTCGACACCGGCGTTCGGGGACCGACGCACCCACCAGATGGATCCGCCCAACGTGCGGGAAGCGCTCGCCGAAGTGGAACAGGACCTGGCAGAAGGTGCGGACATGGTGATGGTGAAACCTGCCGGCCCATACCTCGACGTCATCGCGGCCGTACGTGCTTCGGTCGACGTTCCGGTGGCGGCCTATCAGGTGTCGGGTGAGTTCTCGATGATCGAAGCGGCCGCCGCCAACGACTGGATCGACGGCGATCGCGTGATGCTGGAGTCGCTCACCGGGATCGCCCGAGCGGGGGCGGGCATCATCCTCACCTATTTCGCCACCCGTGCTGCTCGCGCCCTGGAGTCGGCGTGAGTTCTCCGGTCTCGGACGCCCTCTTCGCCCGCGCCACTGCCGTCATGCCGGGCGGTGTGAACTCGCCCGCCCGCGCCTTCAAGGCCGTGGGAGGGAACCCTCCGTTCGTCGCCTCGGGCAGCGGGGCGCATCTGACGACAGAGGACGGCAACCGGCTGATCGACTTCATCGCATCGTGGGGCGCGCTGCTGTTCGGCCACGCCGACCCGCAGATCGTCGCCGCAATCTCCGAAGCCGCCCGCAAGGGCACGTCGTTCGGTGTTCCGACGTCGATGGAGGTCGAACTGGCGGAGTTGATCGTCGAGTTGGTCCCGTCGATCGAAGTGGTGCGCTTGGTCAATTCGGGTACGGAGGCGACCGCCTCTGCGATTCGGGTGGCTCGGGCCGCCACCGACAAGTCGGGGATCATCAAGTTCGAGGGCTGTTATCACGGCCACGCCGACCCTTTCCTGGTGAAGGCGGGCTCGGGCCTCGCCACACTCGGCGAACCGGACAGCCCTGGGGTTCCAGCCTCCACCGTGGCCGACACCCACCTCGCACGCTTCAACGATCTCGACTCGGTCGCCGCCGCCTTCGGATCCGGCGATGTGGCGGCGGTGATCGTCGAACCCGTCGCCGGGAACATGGGCGTCGTGCCACCCGACGACGGGTTCCTCCAGGGTCTCCGGTCTCTGTGCGACGACAATGGTGCTCTGCTGATCTTCGACGAGGTCATGACTGGTTTCCGCGTCGCCCGGGGTGGTGCCCAGGAGCGCTACGGGGTCACTCCCGATCTCACCTGTCTCGGCAAGGTCGTCGCCGGCGGCACGCCCGCCGCTGCCTACGGGGGGCGGACAGATCTCATGCGCAGGGTGGCACCGGATGGCCCCGTCTATCAGGCGGGCACGCTGGCGGGAAACCCGCTGGCAACCGCCGCCGGCATCGCCTGCCTCCGCCGATTGGTCGAGCGTCCCGAGATCTACGACACCCTCGAATCCGTGGGCGAGCGCATGGAGTCGGCGCTGTCGGCGGCGCTGGTCGAACACGGCGTCGACGGCTGCGTGCAGCGGGTCGGGGCGATGATGACGGTGTTCTTCGGTCCGTCCCAGGTCCGATCCTGGGACGATGCCGCCACCGTCGACCGCGACCGGTTCGCTCGCTTCTTCCAGGCGGCGTATGCGGGTGGAGTGCTTCTTCCCCCGTCGCAGTTCGAGGCACTGTTCCTGATGGAATCTCATGTCGGGGTGGTCGACGAGGCGATCGACGTTCTGGTGTCCGCAGTCGGGGCCGCTCGATGAGCCGCCGCCTGGTCGACGCGCTGGCGCGCCGACCGGTCGACCGGACACCTGTGTGGATCATGCGGCAGGCGGGCCGTTACCTCCCCGAATACCGGGAGCTGCGAAGCCGCCACTCGTTCCAGGAAGCGGTGTCGACCCCGGCAGTGGCAGCCGAGATCACCCTGCAGCCGATCCGACGGTTCGGGATGGACGGGGCGGTCATCTTCGCCGACATCATGACGCCGCTCGAGGCGATGGGTGTGGGCATGACCTTCGATCCCGGGCCCAAGCTGCGGCCGCACACGCTGGCCGAGGTGATCGCCCTCCCAGAACTCGATCCCGACCGGGTCGGCTTCGTCGGTGAGACCATCCGGCGGGTGCGAGTCGAAGTCGAGGACGAAACGGCGGTCATCGGCTTCGCGGGCGCCCCGACGACGCTGCTCGCCTACCTGGTGGAAGGCGGCGGCTCGAAGGAGTTCATGGAACTGCGTTCGGCGATCAGGGCCGATCCTGCCGCCGCCCAGGCGGCGCTGGATTCGCTCGGGCGGGCGATGCAGTCCTATCTGGCGATGCAGGCGAATGCCGGCGCCGATGTCCTCCAACTCTTCGACACCTGGGCCGGACTGTTCGACCGAGAGACGTACCAACAGCTCTGTCTTCCCGCCGCCCAGACCGCATTGGCTGACCTCGAGGTCCCCACCATCTACTTTGCGCCAGGCGCCGGTCACACCCTCGATCTCCAACCGGGTGTCGGAGCCGACGCCTACGGAGTGGACTGGCGGATCCCGATCGACGAGGCGTGGGACCGACTCGGCGACGTCGCCATCCAGGGCAACGTCGACCCGGCCGTCCTCCGCGCCAGCGTCGCCGACATCGAGGCCAGCGTGGCCGACGTCCGTGCTCGCGTGGGTGACCGACCGGGCCACGTGATGAACCTCGGTCACGGTATCGACCGCCACACGCCGGTCGAGTCGGTCGCCGCATTCGTCGCGGCCGTCCGGTCGTGACCGTCGCCATCGTCGGCGGAGGCTTCGCCGGCCTCTTTGTTGCTGCCCGCCTGATCGCTTCGGGCGTCGACGACGTCGTGGTGCTGGAGGCTTCCGAGCATCCAGGTGGTGTCGCCCGCTCGGTGAGCCGGGACGGCTACGTCCTCGAACCGGGTGCCAGCAGTTTCACGCTCCCCCACCCGCACCTGTCGCCCCTGCTCGACGGCCGAGGGATCCA
>JBBDWN010000067.1:0-4419 GCA_040902855.1 Acidimicrobiia bacterium
CGGAGCCACCGCCACCCTGCCCGGCGAGCCTTCCGATCCTCTGGAACTGACCGCCGAAACCATCGACGAAGCCACCACCACGACTACCGCAGACGAGGTTGCTGGCGAGTCTCCCGAACCAGCCGACACGGAGCCGGCCGCGTCGGAGACAGCCGTGTCGGAGTCAGCCGTGTCGGAGTCAGCCGTGTCGGAGTCAGCCGTGTCGGACGACACCGGTGCCGTCGTCGAGGCCGCCGAACCGGTCGATGCCGCCCAGCAGCTTCGCCGTGCCGCCCAACTACTCCTGGCGTCGGTTCGTTCCGCCAAGACCGACCCGTCGACCAGCGGCGAGGTGACGGCCGCCGCCCTCTTCCTCGCCGAGACGACCGCAGCCTCCACCACCGACACGACGACATCGACTTCGACATCCACTTCGACATCCACGTCGACCACTTCGACGACATCGACCACGACGACGACGACATCGACCACTTCGACGACCGTCGCAGAGAAAGAACCCAAGTCGGGGAACGGAGACACCGGTAGTGGAACCACGACCACTACCGTGACGTCAGACACAGATGATGGATCAGGATCCGACTCCACCGGTGGCGGAGAAGACGACTCGCCAGGGCCGATCTTCCTCCCAACGCCGTAGCGACCCCACTCCTCCCCAGGCGGAACGCCGGCACGCGTCCATCCAGCATGAAGCCGACCCGTGGCGGCTGTGGCCCCCGTCCGCCGCGGCGGTCGAATGCGCCCAGCGGGGGGATCATCTGGTGATGACAATCATCGCCACCGCCGCCGTCCCCAAACTCGTCTCCTTCTATCGGGGCCAGGGAATCCGCAGCCACGATGCCGAAGACCTCGCCGGGGATGCCATCGAATCCGTCGTCCGCAACCTCCCCCGTCTTCGTGACACCGCCCGCTTCGAAGGGTGGTTCTGGCGGATCGCTCGGTCCAAGTTCTACGACCATCTCCGCCGCAAACAGAAAGGCGGTCCGCCGCTCGCCGAACGCGAAGAGATGTTCGACGACCCCTCCGACCACCTGCTCATCGCCGACGAACATGCAGACGTCCGGGAAGCCTTCGCGCTCCTCAAAGACCGTGACCGTGAGCTGTTGTGGATGCACGACGTGATCGGCCTGCCCTATGCGGACATCTCCGGACGAATGAAACTCAGCGAAGGTGCACTCCGCATCGGTGTGATGCGGGCCCGCCGGCGACTGGAAGAGGCCATCGCCAGGACCACCTCAGGGCTAGGACAGGATCCTCGCCAGGAATGACGCCATCTGCGCCCGAGTGACCTGGTTGTTCGGGCAGTAGAACAACGGGTCGCTCGAACAGCCGGTCGTCACACCCATGCTGAAGAGCTCTTCGACCTCCTCGATGTACCAGGCGTCAATCGCGATGTCGGCGAACACGCCGGCCGGCGTCCACTCGCCGGTCCCGAAGCCTCGGATGAGGAACGCCGCCATCTCCGAACGGCTGACGATCCTGTCCGGTGCGAAGACCTCCGGCCCGGTGCCGGTGGTGATCCCCAGATCGGCGAGCCGCTCGACATAGCCTGCGTACCAGGCGGTCTCGGCCACATCGGAGAACAGGCCCTGATACGGCTCGATGTTCGCCTCCTCACCGAGCGCCCGCACGATGAAGGTGGCCATCTGCGCCCTGGAAACCCCGTCGGCCGGACAGAATCTGTCGTTGTCAGGCGGGTTGCATCCGAGGGTGATTCCGAGCGCGGCGATCGTCTCGATGTCCGGTTCGGCGGTGAGACCGTCGTCGTCGATGAACCGTCCGCGGTCGAGTACGGCGACCCGAATCGTGAATGTGCCGGTCGTCGCCGCCGTGACGGTGACCGTGAAATTTTCGACCACCTCGGAGTCGTCGATCCCGAGCACGTGAGAAGTCGACGAGATCCCGGCCTTCGCCGGAAACTGCTTGATCCTGACGAGGGTGGCGAAACACGGCCACGTGCTCGGCCACTCGGGGGGGATGAAACACGCGGCCTCGCGTCTCGTGTCGATTTCGTGGATCTCGACGCCGGAAGTCGGGAGCGTCGAATCGAACGACGTCCGACGCCGGGCGTCGAGGACGAAGAAACGGCCCGGATCGACCGACGGTACGACGACCATCCCGAGACCCGACGAACCGATGGCCGCGAGGGTGTAGTCGGCGGTGCCCGCCTGGTGGACCGCGACGCCGGTCGGGTCGATCCACCCGGCGGAGTACCGGTTGAAGGCGTGGGTGCCGATCGGATCACCGGAGTGATAATCCCCCGACATGACGTCCATCGGGTTGTCGTACCGGCTGATGGTTCCCGTATTCGGGTCTGTGGTGAGGCCGCTGTAGGAGTGCGGCATGTTCAGTGCGTGACCCATCATGTGGGCGACGGTGATCCACTGAGGGGCATCGAAGGGGCTGACCGTCGTGACAGTGGCGGCGGCCACGACCACCTCGCGGAAGTTGCCCGGATACTCCGTGGTGCAGCCGGAGAAAGGCGGTTCCGGACAGACTCCGCCCGCAGTTCCGTAGCCGGCATCGAACGGAGCATCCACCACGATGAGCGCCCCGCGCTCCCCGCCGTCCGAGGCCGCGCGAACCTTCTTCTGACAGTCGGGCGCGAAGGCGCTCTCGGTCGCTCCGAATGCGAGAGACTCGGTGGAGGCGACCTCGCCGCCCAAGGTGAACGTCGGCGTGTACCGGCCCACGGACAGCCACTGGAAATAAGGGGTGATCTCGGCGTTGAGACTCGTCACGACGGCGCTGGCGGACAGGGTCGCCGGGTGATCTGGAGTCGTGCACACCCACACCTCCCAGGCGTCGGTGCCCTGGGAGTAGACGCGCATGACGGTGTCGGCGAACGGGACCAGGCCGAGAGGATCGGCGTCGAAGGGCTCGGCGGCGGCGGGTGAGGCCGGGACCATGACGAGCACCATGACGGTTGCGAGGGCGAGGCGAATTGCGCGCACTCCGACAGGGTACCTGGACGACCCGTCTGTGATCCGAAACGACCAAACTGGCGGCGTGTCAACCAGCACCCCGGATCTGAGCTGGCGGCAGCGGATCTACCTGGCGATGGTGGCGGTGCTGCCCCTCCACACCGTTTTTCTTTCCGCCTGGATCTCGTGGAAGCCGTTCCTCGTGTTGCTCGTGGTCCTCGCCGGATGCGATCTGGTGGACATGGTCCGCCGCCGCCAGTGGCTGTATCGCCGAGGCGTGTCGATCGCCCTGGTGGTGTTCTTCGCCGTCGTCGCCGTGGGGTTCCCCGGTCCTGAGTTTCGGGACCGATACTTCCGGCTGGCGCTGGCGCTCGTGGTCGGCGCCCTGGTGATGCTCGTCACCCATCGCGCCCTCGCCGCCGACGGCATGCCGGACAGGTTCTTCCGGGTCGTGTGGTGGACGGGCGCGGCGATGGCTCTCACCGCGGTGCTCACCTCGTTGCTGGCGGTCGGTGTGTTCGGCGCCGGCGCCATCGACGCGGTCAACGACATCCCCGGAGTGTTCAGGGTGGCAAAGCCCGCCTACCTCGAGACCGGATTCCTGGCTCTCACCAACTGGCACCAGGACCCCGGCTTCGGTGCGGCGTGGGCGGTGCTGTGGTCGATGCTGGTGCTGGTGGCGTCGGTGCGCGGGCAGGGCGCTCGTCGGTGGTGGGTCGATTCGCTGGTGCTGGGAGGGTTGGCGCTGTGGGTGGTCATGGCGTTCTCCCGGACCGGGTGGGTGGCGCTGCCGCTGGCGACCGGGCTGGTGGTGTGGGGCCTGGTACGGGCCGGGGTTCCGTGGCGTGAACCGTTGAAGCGGATGGGTGTGGCGCTCGCCGTCTGCGTGGTGCTGGTCGGGGGGATGTTCGTGGCGGATCGACCCGAAGTCGGGGGAGACCTCGACCTCCAGTTCGCCTTCCGGCTCTCCCAAGGCTGGGACCTGCTGGCGGACCTCACCGGGCTGTTCGCCTCCAGCGAATCCTTCGCCGACCGGTTCCAGCCGTCCGAGGAACGGGCGGACGTCTGGCCCGAATACGTCGACATGTTCAAGGCGAATCCGATCTTCGGCGTGGGGTTGAGCGTCGGGTGGCAGACGAATTCGATCGGCCAGGAACCGCACAACCTGGTGCTCGAGCTGCTGGCGGAGACGGGGATCGTCGGGCTGCTGGCCTGGATCGGACTGCTGGTGGTGATCATTCGGACGGGTGCGGGGCCGGTGACGGGCGCCCTGCTGGCTGTCACGTTCCTGCCGGCGATGACCCAGACGGTCCTCTTCGAACCCACCTGGTGGTTCGCCGCCGGCCTCTACCTCACCGGCTCCCCACCCGACTGAGTGCGCCGCCAACCCAGGGTTGTGGAACACACTCAGTGTGTTGGCGAACCCAGGGTACGCGGGCACCCTCGATCCGCGATCTGAACTCGTGCGCGAAAACCACCGTATAGGTGGTGCCGAACC
>JBBDWN010000068.1:0-1825 GCA_040902855.1 Acidimicrobiia bacterium
CTCGGCCACTCCCCCCAGCACTCCCTCGCAGAGCCTCGGTCGCGAGGGGGAGAGAGCCCCCGCGACCAACTAGCGTCCCCTCCTATGGCTATTGAAACAACGTTCATCATGATCAAGCCCGATGGGGTCACGCGCGGACTGGTGGGGGAGGTCATCTCGCGGTTCGAGGCGAAAGGTATGACTCTGCATCGGATGCGGATGCTGGAAGTCACCGAGGAGATCGCGCGGCGGCATTACGCCGAGCACGTCGAAAAGCCGTTCTTTCCGGAGCTGCTGTCGTTCATCACGTCCGGTCCTGTCGTGGCGATGGAATGGTCGGGGGAGTCGGCCGTCGCGGCTGCGCGGACGATGATGGGGCCGACGAATCCTGTCGAAGCCGCACCCGGTTCGATCCGCGGTGACTACGCCCTCGTGATCACCGAGAACATCGTCCACGGCTCGGACTCGGTCGAAAGTGCGGAGCGGGAACTGTCGATCTGGTTCTGAGGCCGTTGCCCAAGTCGCCCCGATGGGAGCGATGACCTAGACTCTCAGACAGTCGCCCGGGAGAAAATACCGCTTTATGGCGGACTCACTTCTCGCATTCGCCGGCCAGGACATGGCCATCGACCTTGGCACCGCAAACACCCTGGTGTTCGTCCGCGGTCAAGGCATCGTGCTCAATGAGCCTTCTGTCGTCGCGATCAATTCGCAGAACGGCAGAGCCCTTGCCGTGGGCATGGAGGCGAAGCGGATGATCGGCCGGACCCCGGCGAACATCACCGCCATTCGCCCTTTGCGCGACGGGGTCATCGCCGACTTCGACATCACCGAGAAGATGCTCCGTTACTTCATCCAGAAGGTGCACCGCCGTCGCTGGGCCCGCCCTCGGATCGTCGTCTGTGTGCCTTCCGGCATCACGCCTGTGGAGCGTCGTGCCGTGGAAGAGGCTGCGTATCACGCCGGCGCCCGTCGGGCCTACACGATCGAAGAGCCGATGGCGGCCGCGATCGGATGCGGGCTGCCGATTGGCGAGCCGAGCGGCTCGATGGTCGTCGACATGGGCGGCGGGACCACCGAGGTCGCCGTCATTTCCCTGGGGGGAATCGTTGTCTCACGGTCGATTCGGGTGGGAGGCGACGAGCTCGACGAGGCCGTGATCGACTGGGTGAAGAAGGAACACAACGTGTTGCTCGGCGAACGCACCGCCGAGCAACTGAAGATGGCGGTTGGCTCGGCGTGGCCGCAACACGAAGAGCCGGCGGCCGAAGTGCGCGGGCGTGACCTGATCACGGGTCTTCCGAAGACGATCCTCCTCACCGCGCCTGAGATCCGCGAGGCCATCGAGGAGCCCACCCAGGCGGTTGTGGACGCGGTCAAGTACACACTCGACAAGACACCGCCAGAGTTGGCGGCGGACATCATGGAACGTGGCATCTGGCTGACGGGCGGCGGGGCCTTGCTCTCCGGCCTCGATCACCGTCTGGCGAACGAGACGGGCATGCCCATCGTCACCGCCAGCAAGCCGCTCCAGTCCGTCGTGATCGGCTCCGGCAAGTGTCTCGAGGAGTTCGAGACGCTCCACGCCGTCCTCGTCTCTTCGTCAAGACCCTGAGCGGGCCTCGCCATGCGCGAGTTCCGTGATGACCGATCCGTTCCCCTCTTCGTCACCTTGATGGTGATCGCCTTTGTGCTGATGACGATCGACGTCCGTTCGAGTGGTGAAGGCGCCCTCGACACTGTTCGCAGCGGAGCCAGCCGTCTCATCTCTCCGGCGCAGACCGTCGGCACCGCCATCGTCGACCCGATCGCCCGTCTCGTCGAGAACATGTCTGACATCGGCGGT
>JBBDWN010000068.1:1925-4412 GCA_040902855.1 Acidimicrobiia bacterium
GGCGACCAGTTCGGGACGCTGCAGCCTGTCATCGGCTCTTCGGAGATGGTGCTCACCGTGCTCGAATCTGCCAGAGCGGTCGAGTTGGGGGATCAGGTCGTCACCTCCCAACTCTCGCTCGCCTTCCCCCGTGGACTTCCGGTGGGTGAGATCGTCGAAGCGTCGCGGCCGCAGGGTCAGACGCTCACGGCGAGGGTGCGCCCGTTCACCGACACCAACCGGCTCGAAGCCGTCGTCGTGATCGCGTGGCCGCCGGATCCTGCGGCCGCGGCTGCTGACGACACCCCGGAGACCACCGATACCACTCCCGACACCACTCCGGCCACGACCGACGAAGAGGACGAAGGATGATCGATCTCCGTCGCATTCTCCTCATCGTGCTGGGAATGGTTGGGGCCCTCCTGGTTCAGACGACCCTGTTCGGCCGGGTCCGCATCGGCGGTATCGCCCCTGACATCGTCATCCTCGCCGTGATCTTCTTCTCCCTCAGAGCGCGGGCGGAGACGGCCATGCTCGCCGCCTTCTCGATCGGATTCGTCTTTGATGCGGTGGCGTCCTCGAGTGCCCTCGGTCTGCGAGCCATCGCTTACACGACCGTGGCTTTCGTCGCGGTGAGGACTCGTGACCGGGCCGATCTGGGGCCGTTGGCGGTCGCCGTCTGGGCGGGCATGATGACGCTTGTCGGGATCGCCACGGTGCTGCTGGTTGGCACGCTCTTCGGCCAGTTCAGCATGGGATTCAGCCAGGCCGGTCGCCGGCTGCTTCTGGTCCCGCTCTTCAATGCAGCTATCGCGGTGGTGCTGGCACCATTCACCACCAGACTGTTGGACGGACGGCGAGGAGCTATCGGACTGTGAGAACCACCGCCCGCATCACGGTGCTGCTCGGCGTGTTCATCGGGCTTTTCGGGATGCTCGGGATGCGCCTGTGGTTCGTCCAGATCGCCGAGGGTGCGGCGGCCGCCGGAGTGACCGATACACAGGCCTGGATCACCATCTCGACGCCGGCCCCGCGAGGTGACGTGTACGACAAGCGCGGCAATCTTCTCGCCACGTCTCGGTTCGTGCCCGTCGTCGAAGTCGACCGCCATCTCGTCGCGCGGGACCAGGCCGAGAACCTGATCCGCCGGCTTTCGAGCCTTCTCGCCATTCCCGAATCCGAGATCGCCCATCTCTACGAGGAGGCGGGTGTCAACGGCGTGTTCGAGATCGCCACCGTCGACTCGGTCGACGCCTATCAGATCAACGAACAGCTGCGGGACTTCCCCGGCGTGCGAATCAAGCGTGTGCCAGAGCGGATCAACCTCGTCGGCGGCTCGATGGCCCACGTGCTCGGCCATCTCGGGCTTCCGACCGAAGCCGACCTCGACGAGCGCCCCGAACTCGATCCGAACACCCGGGTGGGCAAGCTCGGTATCGAACGCATCTACGACGAGTGGCTTCAGGGGGTTCCCGGTGAGCTCGCCTACCGGGTGCAACGCGCCCAGATCACCCAACAGCGGGCCGAGGTTGCGCCAACCCCTGGAAACTCGGTCTATCTCACTTTGGACCTGCAGCTGCAAGAGGTCGTGGAACGGGCGCTCACCGAAGGCATCGTCCTGTCCAACGAATGGAAGGCGGACCAGCGCCGCCAGGGGCGTGACGGCGCCCAGAACGTGACCGAGCGCGGCGCCGTCGTCGTGCTCGACGTCCGTACCGGGGCCATATCGGCGATGGCCTCGTATCCGACCTTCGACCCCGGGCTCTTCGTGGGTGGGCTCGACGATGCCACGTTCGCGTCGTTGAACGAATCCGGGGCTCTCCGCAACCTGGCCGTGTCCGGTCTGTACCCGCCCGCCTCCACCTTCAAGGCCGTCACCTACATGACGATTCTCGAAGAGAACGTCCCGCTGCCCGCCAGTGTCGAAGGCGTCGACGCCGCCAGCAGGCTCGTGAACTGCGACGGGCGTCTCGAATTGGCCGGCCTCTCCGACGGCTCACCGCAGATCTTCACCGACTGGTACTACCCGGACACGAAGGGCTGGCTGGATCTGAGCAGTGCGCTCGAGCAGTCCTGCAACATCTACTTCTGGTCGGCTGCCCTCGGCATGTATCAGGCGTGGGATGAGACCCCGCGTGAGACCGCACTCCAGGACATGGCGCGGGACCTCGGATACGGAAGCCAAACGGGTATCGACCTGACCGGGGAAGCGTCGGGCATCATCCCCGACCGCGAACTCTTCCTGCAATGGCAGCAGCAGCAACTCGACGATCCGGATGCTCCCCGCCTGCTGGACGCTGCCCGGTTGGAGACATCCGACCCGTGGTTCGGTGGTGACCTCATGAATGCTGCCATCGGTCAGGGTTCGGTCGTGGCGACACCCCTGCAGGTGGCGGTCTCGTATGCGGCGATGGTCAACGGCGGCACTGTGTGGCAGCCGTATGTCGTCGATCAGATCCGCGACGTGAATGATCAACTCGTCTACGGCAATTCACCGACCGTGGCGAA
>JBBDWN010000069.1:0-4381 GCA_040902855.1 Acidimicrobiia bacterium
CGGTCCCCCCAACGTCGCTTCGCTCCTGGGGGGACAGGCGTTTACTCCTCGTCGAGGAAGTCTTCGACTGTGAGGTCTTCGAGGAACTCTCGGAATTCTTCGATCTCGGCCTCGTCTTCGTCGTCCCGAATTTCGATTCCCGCTTCGTCGAGCACCGAGGGTTCTGCGAAGAGCGGGGTGGACGTCCGCACGCAGAGGGCGATGGCATCGGACGGACGGGAGGAGACGGTCACCGTTCGGCCGTCCAGGTCGAAGACCAACTCAGCGAAGAAGACGCTGTCACGCAGCTCGGTCACCGTCGCACGCACGAGTCGGGCTCCGAGGGCAAGGATGGTGCTGGCGAGAAGGTCGTGAGTTTGTGGACGGGGCGGCTGGTTGCCTTCCATGGCCGAGCTGATGGCCATGGCCTCGACCGGTCCGACCCAGATCGGCAGGAAGCGATCGCCGGACTGTTCGCGTAGCAGCACGATCGGGGTGTTCGATGGAACCTCGACCCGCACCCCAGTGATCACCATCGGGATGACCTGTGTGTCCATGGAGGGAAGCCTATCGCTTCGGTGGAACCAACGCGTAGTCCCTCATTCGCCGGGGAAGATCCTCCGTCGGAAAGGCTCGGGATCCCGACGGAACTCGGCGAGGTCGAGGACGCCCCATATGTCACGGAGATTTCGATAGAGCCCCTCGTGATCGAGTCCGTAGCCGAGCAGGAACTCGTCGCCCACTTCGAACCCCCGGTATTCGAGGGGAACGTCGACGATGCGGCGCGTCACCTTGTCGAGCAACGCAACACATCGGACCGACGCCGCACCCCGCTCCTCGATCATTCTGCGGAGAACGGTGAGGGACAGTCCGGTATCGACGATGTCTTCGACGAGGATCACGTCGCGGTCGACGAGAGGTATCGCAGTGTCGGTTTGGATGCGAATTCGTCCGCCTTCTCCGAACCGGTTGAGCAGCAGGAAGTCCACGTCGAGGTCGAGGTCGATGGAGCGGACCAGGTCGGCGACGAACCACAGGGCGCCGGTCAAGACACCCACAATCGCCGGGCGACGTCCTGAGTAGTCCTCCGTGAGGATTCGACCCAACTCCCCCACCCGAGCTCGGATTTCGGATTCGTGCAGAACGAGGGTGTAGGTGTCAGCCATTTCCGACCCCGGAGAACAACCAGCGGAGGGCTTCGGCCGGCCCAGGAAGCTCGGCGGTGATCATCTCGGTCGGTGGCTCGACCGGCTCCGGCGCTTCGGTGGCAACAGGCGGATCGTCGAGTGATCCGATGAGTGTCAGGGCGTGAAGTCGTGCCAGTGCGGTGACTTCCGGGTCGATCCGATCGGGTTCGAGACGGAAGGGTGTGCCGCGGGCGATCGTGTCGACGATCCGCAATTCTCCGAAGCCGTGATCGAGGAGAGCGACAGCATCGGTGAAGTGCGCCCCGGACCCGTCGGACCCCATCACGACAACCCAGACGCGGCGTCCGTCGCGTTCGGCCCCGCCCACGAAGACGAGCCCGGCTTGGAAGGTGGAGCCGGTCTTCACCCCGAAGGTCCCGCGGTAGGTGGTGAGGAGCGTGTTTGTTGCCTCGGCGATTCGTTCCGTGCCATCTGGTGCATCAGCCACCCGAAATCGGGTCGTGCCGGCGATCTCCGCGAATCCCGGATTGGCCATGGCTGCCCGGCCGAGTGTGAGCAGATCCCGAGGCGACGAGAAGTGTCCTTCCACATCGAGGCCGTGCGGATTCGCAAAGGAGGTCGATGTCATCCCCAGTTCCGCCGCTCGCGCGTTCATCGTCGCTACGAACTGTTCCACGCTCCCGGCGAGATGCTCACCGACGGCGATGGCGGCGTCGTTGCCCGACCGAATGAGCAGCGCATTCACCAGCATCGACATGGGTAGGCGCTCCCCCGGCTCCAAGCCGATCTCGGCCTCGCCGATGTCGGCGGCTCGAGCCGAGACGGTGACCATCTCATCCATACGGCCTGACTCGATGGCGAGAAGGCCGGTCATCATCTTCGTCGTCGACGCCATCGGTCGGGCAACATCGACGTCCACTCCACCCAGCACCACGTCATTCGTCTCGTCGTACAGGATCCATGCAGCTGCCGACACCGTCGGAGGCGGGGCGACCGGAAGACGTTCGATCGGTCGCGGCGGGGAGATGGCGGCGATCTGAAGGGCGGCGAGGCAGATCACCGCCAGAGTGCGGCGACTCATTCGAGCAGGCGACGCAGCTCGGCCGCCAACAGTGCCCGGTGGAGGGCGATCATCGAGTCGCCCGCCCCTTCGACGACGTTGCGCGCCTGCTCTTGGCCTTCTGCGTTCTTGATGCGCAACAGCGGGGCGGTCAGCTGGGCAATCACGTCGACCTCGCGTTCGGCGGCGTGTTTGACCGCACGAAGATGTCGCGGCTCCAAGCCGTGGGCAAAGAGCCTCCTCGCCTCCGATGCCACGACGAGTGCCTCAGCCGGGTACACGGAGTCGCGCGGCTCCTCGAGCAACCCGTGGGAAACGAGGGCTGCAAGCTGGGTCTCGGACAGACCGGAACGCCTGATGAGCTCGGGCTCGGTGAGCGGTTCGGATCGGTGCTCCAACAGACCGGGGCGACCGGGAGCCTCCGACTCGTCGAACTCCTCGCCGCGTTCCCACAACGTCAGCTTGGACTTGATCACCTTGAGGGGAAGGAAGTGATCGCGCTGCTGGCGGAGGATGAATCGGAGACGTTGCAGGTCCGAGTCGTCGAACATCCGGTAGCCGCCGTCGGATCGGGAGGGTGCAAGCAGTCCCTGGGATTCGAGGAAGCGAACCTTCGAGATCGACACATCCGGGAACTCCTCCCGAAGATCGTTGATCAGTTCTCCGATCGAAAGGAGCCCTTCGTCGGCGGGCTCGACAGGCTCAGCCATCCCCGTGGGCAACAATCAGGTGGAAGCGACCGATCAACACCTCGTCGCCGGGGACGAGAGGATGCTCGTCGACCCTGGTGCTGTTGACGTAGGTGCCGTTCGTGGATCCCGCATCCTCCACCGTCAAGCCTTCGGTGGTTGCGCTGAATCGACAATGGTGCCGAGAGACGGTGACGTCGTCGAGGAAGATGTCGGAGTCAGGGTGTCGTCCAACAGTCGTGGAGCCCGGCTGCAGAACAAAAGTCATACCGGCGCGCGGTCCCCGCTCGACGACGAGGGCATACCCGTCGAACCCGTCGACATCACGGGCGTCTTCGGGGCTGAGGGCCGGATGGTGCTCGGCGACCGGCACGAATACGACCGTCGGATCGGCTTCGAAGTGGGTGCCGCACGAAGTACACGTGGTCTCGCCCCCTTCGAGCGGCGAGTCGCAGTTCGGGCAGGTGGTCATTGTCGCCTGCTCCTCACTCGGTGAGCGCCCGATAGGCGGCAGCGTCGAGCATGGTGGGAACGGCTTCTGGAGTCTCCATCTCGACCAGCCAACCGTCGCCGTACGGATCTGAGTTCACGAGTTCCGGTTGATCGGCCAGGCGCTCGTTCACGGCGGTGATCCTTCCCGCAACTGGTGCGTACACCTCACCGACAGACTTGGTGCTTTCCACCTCGGCCAGGAGACCGCCGGTGTCGACAGTGGTGCCGATATCGGGAAGTTCTACGAAGACGATGTCTCCCAGTTGATCCTGGGCGTAATCGGTGATTCCGAGGCGGAACGTCGTTCCTTCTCCTCGCCGTATCCACTCGTGCTCTTCGGTATAGATCAGATCGTCGGGCAACTCCATAGCGGCGATGGTAGCGGTCGCGTCGGGCCGGATGGCATGTCAGATCGAGCCGAGTGCCCGACGGCTATCACTCGCATACCGGACTCCGACCCACCAATAGAGAAACAGCCCGGTCGTTCCGGAGATCCACGCTGCCGGGGTGAATACCCAGGGCAGAAATCCGGCCGCGGAGAGATAGAACGAGGGGATCGCACCGTACAGCATGAAGGTCGTCACCTTGCCCAGGTACCGCACTTCGATCCGGCCGCCGCCCTTCCAAGCCACATAGGCGGCACCGAGCCCGACGAGTGCCTCACGGATGATCAACGGAACCCCGATGATCAGGGGCAGCACGCCGGCGAACAGCCCTCCAACCAGTGCCGATCCGATCATCAGTCGATCGGCGAGTGGATCGAGGAGCGCCCCGA
The DNA here is from genome assembly GCA_040902855.1 of Acidimicrobiia bacterium. GTDB lineage: Bacteria > Actinomycetota > Acidimicrobiia > Spongiisociales > ZC4RG35 > DATHWB01. Next base: position 4,144 of record JBBDWN010000069.1, read on the forward strand.
ACTCGGATTCCTGACCGAGCTTGCGAGCCAACCAACCGTCGACCCAGTCGGTGCCGCCGATCAGGAAGATGAGCAGGGCAGCGAGTACGACCCGGTCCTGGCCGACCAGGACATACCAGAAGTACGGGATCGCGAGGAGACGGACGAACGACACCATGTTTGGCACGGTCCAGATCTGAGCGAACATCGCCCGGATGCTACGGCCGTCCGCGGCGGCGTCGGTGTTCAGGCCGTCTTC
>JBBDWN010000070.1:0-28816 GCA_040902855.1 Acidimicrobiia bacterium
TGCCGTGTTCGCCGACTTCTTCGCTGACATATTTCTGGTCTGAGCGCGACAATTGACCGACGCCGAGGAGACGCATGAAAACCGAGATCTACACCGTGGAGGACATCCACTGCAGAGGGTGTGAAACGACCATTCGGACCCTGGTGGGCGATGTGGCCGGAGTCCAGCAGGTCGACCCCGACCATCGGACGAACCAGGTGGTCGTCACGTACGACGAAGTTCAGGTCGATGACATCACAATTCGGGCGGCACTGGCCAACGCCGGGTTTCTACCGAGAGAGGGTTAGGCACTCGATGGCGTGATCGGCAATGGAGGTTTCGGGACTCAGTCCTGCTTCGATTTCCCCGCCGCCCGTTGCATGCGTTTCCATTCCTTCACCTCGGCGAGGGCGGCGGGTCCGTCGACGTCGGCGGCAGACCGTGGGACATCATCGGAAAATGGTGCGGCGACGGACTCCCATCCACTTGGCCGGACCGAGAAACGCTTGGCCAGCAGGGCGATGAAGATTTTGGTCTTCTCGTCACCGAATCCCGGCATACGGCGCAGACGCTGAGAGAGGTCGGCCGCATCCTCGGCGTCGCTCCAGACCAACTCGACGCGCCCGCCGTGGTGTTCGACGACGTGTTCGCACATTGCGTGGATACGTCTGGCCATGACGGCAGGGAATCGGTGGATCGCAGGCGGTTCGCAGCACACGGCCACGAGGTCATCGCGATCCATCGCCGCGATGCGGACTGCGTCGAGGTGGCCGAGCCGCTCCCGAACGGTGAATGGGCCGCGAAATGCCCATTCCATCGGCACCTGCTGGTCCAACAGCATGCCGATCACCAACGCCAGAGGGTCGGATCCCAGGAGTCGGTCGATCGCTGCGTCGCCTGTGATCCGGAACGCCATCAGGCGCAGTCGACGCAGATTCCGGCGGTTTCCGAGGCGAGACGGAGCGGCTTTGTCGTCCAACAGCTTTGACACGCGAAGGTCTCGGCGACTGCCGCCACCCTGACCTTCTCCGCCCGCAACGTGCGGGTCCGGGCCACCGCGGATGAGCGTTCGCGGCGGACGGGCGCGGGCTTGGTGTGGGCGACGAAGTGGCGGGCCGGGTCGTGTTCCTTCTCCGCCGCCCACCAAAGTGCGTCGAGTGTCCAGAGATCCGTGTCCACATCTGCTCTGACGAGCCCCAGCATCTCGTTCACCCGAACGTACGTCTCTCCGACGGTGGTGCCATCTGCCACCTCGGGCCACAGTCCGAGCCGGCGCATCGCTGACTCCGAGATCGTGTTCCACACCCCGTATTCGTCGGGATGTGTCACGAGGAGAATCGGAGACCAGACGTCGTGGTCGAATTCTCGAGGCTCGCCGAGTTGGTCGATGCGTTCGGACAGAGGGACGTCGGTGTCCAGCAGTTCCCCGATCATCGCCCGGACGGCTTCGAAAGAGCGGACCAGGCGGTCGGTGCGGCGTTGCAGGCCCCACCAGTGGCGGTTGTGCTCGAACAGAAGAAAGCTCGCAAGCTGGTCGGACGTCAGACGCGACGGGCTCGAGAAGGCGGAACCCCACTGTCTGATCGCAGTGTCTCGATCGCGGATCATCTGGACGACGTCGTTGTGGTTGCCTGCGTCCCGGAGTCGCCGGAGATACCTGATGGGGTCGGTCGGTGAGGTCATCGAGCCGCCGAGACTACGCCGGTGGTCGGGCGCGAAAGAAACCCCCTGCTGCCGACGGCAGCCGGGGGTTTCTTGTCCATCCGCTCAGACGCCGTTCAGACGGCTCGTGACTTGTTGCCGGTGATCGCTCCCCACACGAAGAGGACGAGCGCGATGATCAGAATCCAGCGGAGCGCCTCGAAGGCCAGTCCGACGCCGCCCAAGATGAGGGCGATGACGATCAATACGATTGCGAGTCCCACGGGTGCTCTCCTTTGCCGTGCGACGTCCAGTCGACGTCGTGTCACAGGTTCTTGACGATGCGTACACCCAATCCGTACCCGGAGAACGCCACCTCTATACGTCAATCATTCCCCGAGCGCTCCAACCGGACCAGCGTTCCACGAAAATGCGGACCCATGGGCCGTTCGGCGGATTGGCCCCGTATTGGGGATATCGAGCTTCGAGTGCGGCCGCCAGTGGGGGCGGTTCGGCATCGATCGACGCCGTCCCGTCGGCGCGAACCCACCAAAGTCGGTCCCAGTCCTCGGAGCGTTCGTCGAACAGCACCGCGACTCGCGGCTCCAACCGAATGTTCTCCAACCGCCGCAGCGGTCGGCCGGACTTCGGCTTGTGATCGACCGCGAAGATGATCACGTCTTCCACCACGGCGTGGACGATCGGCACCACATGCGGGCGGCCGTCGGGAGAGAGGGTCGCCAGCGTGGCGAACCGGGTCCCGGCCGCCAACGATCGCCAGTCGACGGTCAGACAGCCCGCAGTTCCCGGCGGAGGATCTTCCCGGAGGCGGACTTCGGGACGGCGTCGATGAATTCCACCATTCGGATCTTCTTGTAGGAGGCGACATGGTCGGCGACGAAGGCCATCACCTCTTCGGCATCGAGTTCAGCTCCCGGCGCCCTCACCACGAACGCCTTCGGGACTTCCCCGGCCTCGATGTCAGGCACCCCGATGACCGCGGCATCGGCGATGGCCGGATGAGTCAGGAGAATGCCCTCGAGTTCGGCAGGCGGGACCTGGAATCCCTTGAATTTGATGAGCTCCTTCAGCCGGTCGACGATGTAGAGGAATCCATCCGAGTCGAAGTGCCCGATGTCGCCCGTGTGAAGCCAGCCTTCTGCGTCGATGGTGGCGGCAGTCGCCTCGGCGTTGTTCAGGTACCCCTTCATCACTTGTGGACCCCGAATCCACACCTCGCCGTCTTCGCCCGGGGCGGCATCGTCACCCGTCGCCGGGTCGATGATCCGGGTCTCCGTATTAGAAATGGTGACACCGACCGAAGCCGGGTTGTACGAGCCTTCCGGCGTCGAATGGGTGACCGGGCTGAGCTCGGTCATCCCGTATCCCTGGACGACAGCCACCCCCAGCCGTCGTCGGGCATCGTCAGCGAGTTCGCCCGAGAGCGGCGCCGCTCCCGAGAAGATCAGCCGCAGGCTCGACACGTCGTAGTCGTCGACCATCGGGTGCTTGGCCAGCGCCAGCACGATGGGTGGCACCAGATAGGCGATGGTGATGGCGTGATCCTGGAGGATCCGCAGGAACTCCGGCAGGTCGAATCGTGGCATCGTGACCACCGTGCCCCCGCGATAGATCACGTTGTTCATCAGGACCTGCATGCCGTAGATGTGGAAGAACGGGAGGACGGCGATCACCCGCTCCACGCCGGGCTCCACCCGGAGGATGTGTTCGGTCTGGGCCATGTTCGCCGTCAGGTTGCGGTGGGTGAGCATCACTCCTTTGGGAAGACCGGTGGTCCCGGAGGAATATGGGAGCACGACGACGTCCTCGGCAGTGTCCACCTCGGCATGACCCCCGAAGGGCTCGGCGGCGAGGACTTCGGAGAACGCGATGTGTTCGTCTGTCTCACCGATCACCACGATGTCGGTCACGTTGCTCTTTGCGGCGGCTGCGACGGCCGTCTCGATGAACATCGGGATCGTCACGAGAAGCGTCGCCCCCGAATCCTGCAGTTGGAACGCGACTTCTTCAGGACCGTACGTCGGGTTGATCGTCGTGATCGTTCCTCCCACGGTGGCCGCACCGTGGAAGGTCAGGAAGTACTCGGGCAGATTGGGCAGGAGGATTCCGAGAACGTCGCCGTGTCCGAATCCGCGCCCAGCCAGCCATCCGGCTACCCGTCTGGTGCCGTCGGCGAGCTGGGAGTATGTGTACGTCCGGCCGGTCGGACCGTCGATGATCGCGGGATGATCGCCGAGTTCGTCGACGCGCTGCAGCACGAAGGGTGTGACGGGTTGTGTGGGGATCTCGACATCAGGAAAGGGGCTCGTGTACATCGTGCGGCTCCAGGTTCGGGCACCGCCGACGATAGGCGGGGCGCTCGATGTGAGGCCGCCCCAGAGGCCTGTTGCGCCAACGCCGAATCCGGTCGAAGATGGCGGCATCGATTCTCGGAGGTCGCGTGCGATTCAGACAGGTGAAGATCATCCTTGCCCTCGCGGCATTTCCTCTCCTGGCGGCGATGCCGGCGCTCGGGAGCGTGACGCCGCCGTGCAATGGGTCCGTCACGATCGGCGGAGCCACGTACGGCCCGGACAACGACACCGCAGGCAATCCGATCGTCATCCCGGCCGACAAGTCAGGAGTCGTCGCAGTCTGGACGGCGACGACAGGCACCCCGATCACCGACCATTCCGGATCCGTCGGCATCGTGGTTGGACCCTCGACAGTCGAACTCGCCAGTTGGAACGGTGAGAATGCCGATCTGGAGACCACGGTAGAAGGCGACTTTTCCCTCGCCTCGGCCCCTTCGTTCCTTCAGTCGCTCACCGGCCTCTACGAGGTGACAGCAACCCACTCCGGCAACGGCGGGAGCTGTGACGGCTCGGTGATGGTGAAGCTCGAAGGAAACGCTGCAACCACCCCTGTTGGCGCCGCGTCCATCGGAGGAACTGTGGCTGCTGCGCTGGGCCTGGCATTCGCCGGAAGGGGGAAGGCAGTATGAAGGGCCGTCCTGTCCTCGGTGTGGTCAGCGGACTGTTCTTCGGTCTCTTCGGGGCAGTCATGCTCCAACAATTCAGCATCTGGCCGCTGGACACCGTTTCCCTGATCGGGCTGCCGGTCGTCGGTGTGATCCTTGGCCTGGTGCTGGCCAAGACCGCACCCTTCTCCAAGACGAACTGAATCAGAAGAACTGAATCACAAGGGTTGGGCCCCGATGTCCCGCCTGAACGCGAAGCTGTTTCGGGCGGAACGTGAAGCGGTCGGCGTCGCCGGCCTGCGCTGACCGTGTTATTTGCCGATTCGGTCCCGGCGGGCCTGCAGAAGTTCGGCGGCTCGTTCCAGGCTGATCGACTCGGGAGTGTCCCCCTTGCGCAGCGAGGCATTCACGTCGCCGTCCGTGACGTACGGGCCGTAGCGCCCATTCCGAACCGTGACCGACTTCTTCGAGACCGGATCGTCGCCCAGTTCGCGGAGCGGACCTGCCGCCTTCTGGCCTCTCCGCCGCGGAGGTTCGGCGAGGAGCTTCAGTGCCTCTTCGACGGTGACAGTGAACAACTGATCCTCGGCCTCGAGGGATCGGCGGTCGTCACCGCGCTGGATGTACGGGCCGTACCGGCCGTTGAGGGCGAGAATGTCGACGCCTGCTTCGTCCTGGCCCACCGTCCGGGGAAGGGACAGAAGCTGGAGCGCATCGTCGAGGGACAGCGCGTCCAATTCCATCGTCTTGAGGAGGCTCGCCCGTTTCGGCTTCTCCTTCGACCCCTCCTCGACCTCGCCCAACTGCACATACGCGCCGAATCGTCCGGTGCGCCCGAGCACGACCAACCCGGAGTCCGGGTCGCTGCCGAGGATTTTGTCCCCCCGCGACTGGTCGTCGATGAGCTGGTTCGCCTTCTCGATCGTCACTTCGTCCGGCGCGAGATCGTCCGGGATCGATCCCCGGTCCTCTCCCCGCTCGACATAGGGGCCGTACCGACCGACGCGGGCGACGATCTCGCGTCCCTGGTCGTCCGTTCCGATCGGGATCGAGTTGACCGCTCGGGCGTCGATCTCACCGAGACGTTGCTCGATGGTTGCCTTCAGGCCTTCGTCGCCCAGGTAGAACTGGGTGAGCCACGGGACCCGGTCCTGATCGCCGGACGCGATCTCGTCGAGGTCGTCTTCCATGCGGGCGGTGAACTCGTAGTCGACGAGATTCGGGAAACTCTGCTCCAGCAGCGTCACGACGGCGAAGGCCGTGAAGGTCGGGATCAGCGTCTGCCCGCGTTTGAACACGTATCCGGCGTCCTGGATCCGGGACATGATCGAGGCGTAGGTCGAAGGGCGACCCACGCCGAGCTCTTCGAGGCGTTGGACGAGCGAGGCCTCGTTGTATCGCCTGGGCGGTTGGGTTTCGTGGCCGGCCGGCTCGAGAGCGATCACGGCGAGCGCATCACCCTCCTCGACCGCAGGAAGGGGCGACTCGGAGTCGTCGGCATCGCCGGTGTCGACCGACTCGACGTAGACCTTGAGGAAGCCAGGGAAGTGGATGACGCGCCCCGAAGCGGAGAACTCCGCATCCCTTCCATCAGAGGCGGTGGCGCCGAACCGGATCGAAAGGGACTCGCCTCTGGCGTCGGGCATCTGCGAGGCGATCGTCCGCTTCCAGATCAGTTCGTACAGCTGGGCTTCGTCGCCTCCGAGTTCGGTCCGCACCTGGGCCGGGGTCTTCCACGACTCGCCTGCCGGTCTGATCGCCTCGTGCGCTTCCTGGGCGTTCTTGGCCTTCCCGCTGTAGGTGCGGGGCGACGCCAGCACGTAGTCGGCGCCGAACTGCTTGCCGATCTCGGCGCGGGCGGTTGCGATCGCCGACTCGGCGAGCGACACCGAGTCGGTCCGCATGTAGGTGATGTAGCCGTTCTCGTACAGCCTTTGGGCGACGGACATGGTCCGGACCGACGTGTATCGGAGTTTGCGGGCCGCCTCTTGCTGCAGGGTCGAAGTCCGGAACGGTGCGTACGGTCGCCGGGTGTAGGGCTTCGTGTCGGTGGATCTGACCGCAAACTCGGCGTTCTCGAGCGCCACCGCCAGGTTGGCTGCGGTCTCCGAGTCGAGCACGGTCACGTCGTTCTGAACGTTGCCGAGGGAGTCGAAATCCCGACCGGATGCGACGCGTGACCCGTCGAGCGCCACCAGAGAACCGGTGAACTGGGTGGAGTCGCCCGGCTTTTCGAAGGTCCCCTCGAGGTCCCAGTACCCGGCCGACCGGAACGCCATTCGCTCTCGTTCGCGTTCGACGATGATCCTCACCGCCACCGACTGGACCCGTCCGGCGCTCAATCCGCGCGCCACCTTGAGCCACAGAACTCTGGACACGTCGTATCCGACGAGACGGTCGAGAATCCGTCGCGCCTCTTGTGCGTCGACCAATTTGGTGTCGATGTCTCTCGGATTGTCGAAGGCTTGGCGGATCGCCGACTCGGTGATCTCGTGGAAGACCATTCGCTTCACCGGTACCTTCGGCTTCAGGACCTCGGCCAGATGCCAGGCGATGGCCTCGCCTTCCCGATCCTCGTCGGTGGCGAGGTAGACCTCGTCTACTCCTTCCATCGCCTTCTTCAACTTCTTGACGTGATCGCGAGACCGGCTCGACAGGACATACACGGGTTCGAATCCGTCGTCGACGTTGACGGCGAGATAGGCCCACGGTTCCTTGCGGTAGCGCTCGGGGAGGTCCTTGGCCGATCCGGGCAGGTCCCGGATGTGGCCCATCGACGCTTCGACCACTACTTCGTCATCGGACATCCCGCGCAGGAACTGGCCAATCGATTTGGCCTTGGTGGGGGATTCGACGATGACGAGTGAACGGGTCACGGCGCCGGAAGCTACGGGAGCCGTTCGCGAAATGTCAACCTTCGACCCCGCTCACCCCCCAAAGTCATGGGGTCGGTAGCCTCTCGAACGACGTGGACGAATCGATTGCCCGAATCCGGGGTTCCGAGCTGATACGACGAGGGCCGTTCGCCCGTCTCTGGTGGGCGTCGACGATCTCGAGCCTCGGTGACTGGGTCACGCTCTTCGCCACTTTCTCGCTTGCGGCCAGCATCGCGGGGAACGGACCGAACGCCTCGCTCGCGATTCTCGTTCCGCTCGTGGCGCGGTTTCTCCCTGGCGTGATCATCGGCGTGGTCGGGGGTGTGCTGGCGGACCGATGGAACCGCAAGACGGCGATGATCGTCTCGGACTTCGGACGGGCGGCTCTCGTGCTGGTCCTCGTATTCGTCGGCAACTACCGGGATCTGTTCCTGGTCACCTTCGCCATCGAGGTGCTGTCGTTGCTCCGCCAGCCGGCGCGGGAGGCGGTCGTCCCGCAACTCGTCCCGAAACGGCATCTGATGGCGGCGAACGGGCTGAACCTGCTCGGTGCGTACGGCACCGCTCCGATCGGCGCCGCCATGTTCGCCCTCTTCGCGGAGGTGGGTGAGGAGTTCTTCCAGGTTTTCGCCTTCGCCTCGGCGGTCGCCGCCGCGTTCGCCTTCGACACGATCACTTTCCTCGTCTCCGGGCTGATCACCGTCACGATTCCGATTCAGAAGATCAAGCTGTCCAAGGAGCGGACCCGGACCGGCGGATTCGATTATCGGGCGCCGATGCGCGACATGGTCGAGGGTTTCAAGTTCGTGCTGGTGTATCCGGCGGTTCGGCGGATGGTCGTCGGGATGGCGCTGGGGCTTTTCGGCGGTGGAGCGCTGTTCGTGCTCGGCCAGCCTTTTTCCAAGCAGGTGCTGCTGGCGGGTGACACGGGGTACGGGATCATCGTCACCGCCCTCGGCGTCGGCGTTGCGCTCGGCATGGGAACGATGACGGCTCTCGGCAAGCGAGTCGAGCGGAGAGAGGCGCTCTTCGCCGTCTCGCTCACGCTGGCGGGCATTGCCATCACGTTGGCCGGACTGTCAGCCACTGTCATCGGGGTTTCCGGCTGGGTGTTCGTCGCCGGTGTCGGGACCGGAGTCGCGTATGTCACAGGCTTCACGCATCTTCACCTCGTGATCACAGACGACATCCGTGGACGGACGTTCGCCGCGTTGTATGCGTCGGCTCGTCTCGCCCTTCTGGCGTCATTCGGTCTCGCGGCCGTCGGCGCCGCGACGCTCAACGACTTCATCCCGGGTCCGATGAGCAACTCGATTCGGGCGATCATCGTCCTTTCGGGCCTCACGGTCTGCGCCTCGGGCGCCCTCACCCTTTGGTCAGTCCGCGCCCAACTCAGGGGAGAGCCGCTCGACGAGAGCGATTACCGGGCGCTACGGGATGCGGGAGACGCCATCACCTGGATGCGCGGGTCGCGGCGGGACGACCGTGAATAGGCGGTATGTCGGTTTCGAGGGCGTCGAGGGGGCGGGCAAGTCCACCGTGGTCAAGGCGGTGGCTGACAGTCTCGAGGCGGCGGGCTTCGAGGTTGTGGTGGTTCGAGAACCGGGTGGTACACCGGTGGGCGAAGAGATCCGACGCCTGCTGTTGCACTCCGACAGCATCTCGGATTGGACCGAGGCTGCGCTGTTCGCCGCCTCTCGAGCCGAACTGGTGCGAAGCGTCGTGAAGCCGGCGCTGGATCGAGGCGCTTTCGTGCTCTCCGATCGCACCTATTACTCGTCGCTGGCCTACCAGGGTGGAGCGAGAGGACTCGGCGTCGACGAGGTCCGCGACCTGAACGAACAGGTGCTGGGCGGGGTCCTTCCCGAGGTCGTCTTTCTTCTTCTGGTCGATCCCGCCGTGGGGTTCGCTCGGGAGACCGACCGCGATCGGATCGGGTCAGAGGGGATCGATTTCCAGCGCCGTGTCGCCGAGGCCTACCGGAGTGTCGCCGATGCCGATCCGAAGGTGAGGGTGGTTGACGGAGCGAAGTCACTCGACGTCGTGGCAGCCGAGATCCTCGAGATTCTGGGCGCGGCGTGACCCCCTTCTCCGCCGTCATCGGACACGCCGGACCCGTCGCTCTGCTCGAGCGCGAACTCGCCCATCCAGCAGGCGCGTATCTGTTCGTCGGTGCATCCGGCGTGGGCAAAGCAACAGTCGGCCTTGCCTTCGCTGCCGGTCTGGTCTGTCCGGAGCGTCTCATGCATGACGAGCCGTGCCGGTCATGTCGGCGAGTGGCGTCCGGGAACCATCCCGACATCGTGGTGATCGAACCTGAGGGGAGGCAGAGTCTCGGCGTCGAGCAGGCTCGTCAGACCATTGCGCAAGCCGTCATGACCCCTGTCGAATCCGAGCGAAAGGTCTTCCTCTTTCCCGAGGCCGATGCAATGACGGAACAGGCGGCCAACGCTCTCCTCAAGACATTGGAAGAACCGACGGCGACCACGGTGTTCGTGCTTGTAGTCGAGTCCGAGGACGACCTTCCGTCAACGGTCGCGAGCCGCTGCAGAACGGTGCACTTCGGACGAGTACCCGAGGATGTTCTCCGCGATGCGCTGACTGCTCGGTCCGGCGTCGATGCGCTGACGGCCGCCGACCTGGCTCGGGTCGCTGCCGGCCGCCCCGGTCTCGCCTTGGGTCTGCTCGAGCGACCGGAGATCGGTGAGTACCGCCGGGCATGGCTGGAGCTTCCGGTGCGGGTTTCCGACCGGACTGGCGAGGCGTTCTTGCTGGCCGGCGAGATCCTCGATCTCACGGACGGCGTCGTCCCCGAACCTGCCGACCATGTGCCGAAGGAGCAGGCCGAGCGCGACAAGAGGCGATCACGGCAGGCGCTCCTGGCCAGTGGCCTGGAGATCCTGGCGTCGTGGTACGCCGACGCCGCGACTCTGCAGTTCGGCGGGCCGGTGCGCAACACCGACCTCGACGTGACGGATCTCACCATGGTCTCGGCGGCTCGTGCGATCCGCAACGCCGATCACGCCCTCGACGCCGTTCTCGATCTGCAGGCGAATCTCCGTCCCCAACTGGTCCTCGCCAACCTCTTCACCACCCTCGCCTCCGACTGAACGTCCCGATGTGCCGGCTGGCCGGTCGCGCCCGACCGGCCAGACATCGGGCGCGGTCGATCCGGCCGACTACGGACGAGGTGGGCGGGTGATGTGGCCCGCTCAGTGATTGGTGAGTGCGGGCTGCCTCAAAGGCTGCGGCAAGCCTTCATCAGCTCAGGAGGTTGCCGATCCGCTCGATCTCGTCGGGGTTGCTGGGCACTGATTCCCAGGGCAGTCCGATGCGGTCCTTGCCGGGTTGGTCCTTGAACCGCGGGATGACGTGAATGTGGAAGTGGAACACGGTTTGCCGGGCGGCCTCGCCGCTGCAGTTCACAAGGTTGACGCCATCCGCTCCGAGCCGATCCTTCGCTCGTCCGGCGATGTGTTGGGCGAGGTGGATGCACGCTGCCAGGTCGACGGGTGTGATGTCGAACAGGTCGGTTGCGTGCGAGCGGGGGACCGCGAGGGCGTGGCCAGGGGTCACCGGGTTGATGTCCATGAACGCGATCGCCCTTTCGCTCTGGGCGATCGTGGTCGATGAGATCTCGCCGGCGACGATCCCGCAAAAGATGCAGTCGGGTTCGGCACGAACGAACCTCCGGCCTCGGTCCTCCGTTGTCATCATGGCGAGTCTGCGAACGGGGCCCCCGCACATGACGGCACCATTGGGCGCGTGCCAGATGCTGGAGAGGCCCCTCATTGAAGGGCTGGCCGGTCGGATCAGAAGGACGCAAACGCCAAAGTGGTTCGGCGGTCCCACGCGGCAGACCCATATAGCCAGTTCTGTCGCGATACCGGCCCATATCTGAAACCGTCTGGAATCGGCATCAGTGCGAGGATCGGCTCAGGGCTCGATTCGAATGATTGTGGGTACCCGGTCGATGCTTCGGTCGAAGGATGCGATGTTGTGTACCCCGGTCGCTTCGGCCGAAGCAACGAGGTACGCCTCGGCGTAGTCAATCCGGTGTGTTTCGTACACCTCCAAAGATCGCAGCAAGAGCGCGAGGTCCATCACGCGGATTGGGTCGAACAGAAGGACAGACCGCGCCAGCCGAGCGACCTCTTCGGTGGGAACCTCGTAGAAGGACTCGAGGACGTACACGATCTCGGCGACGATCACATCTGGTAGCAACAGCTCGTCGGTTTCAGCAAGAAAAGCCGTTGCCCGTGATGCCAGATCAGGGGGGTCTCCCGTGAGGTGCCGGATAAGGATGTTCGTGTCGACGAATGCTGTCACCGACGCGCCTCGGCACGAATGTGACGAGTCCTGGTGCGAATCTCTTCCCAGCCGATGCCACGCTTCGCCGCCGGCACCTCTACCGCTCCGGCGAGGTCGAGTAGATGAGGTGTTCTGGCCAGCACAGCACGGTGCTGCTCGACCCTGAACACAACGTGGTCGCCCGCGGCGATACCAAGGGCATCACGAACCTCTTTGGGAATGGTGATCTGCCCCTTCGTTGTCACTTTGGCTGCGAGATCCACTCAGTCTCCTTACCTGTAACCTAGAGTAAGGATAACGGCACGGTCCACTCAGATCGACGGACCCCGAGGAGGATCGCTCTACCTGAGACCGCAATCGGCTGCGTGATGCTGTGCCCTTGGAATCGCTGGAACCCTTGCAGGGGAGGGTTCCAGGTTGGAGCCGGAGCGGGGATTTGAACCCCGGACCTACGCATTACGAGTGCGTTGCTCTACCCCTGAGCTACTCCGGCGGGGATGCGGCGGGGAAGCATACCCCAGCGCCGTCAGCGGCTGTCCGGGCCTAGCGTCGGACTACCGTTTCCGGCCGTGGCAGATCAGGCCGACTTCGAAGCAGACGCCATGCAGTTTGCGCCGCAGCTGTATTCGGCCGCGATGCGCATGGCGCGCAACCCCACCGACGCCGAGGACCTTGTCCAGGAAACGTTCCTCAAGGCCTATCGGGCCTACGGCTCGTTCGAAGCCGGCACGAACCTCAAGGCCTGGTTGTACCGGATCCTCACCAACACCTACATCAACAAGTACCGCAAGGACAAGCGCCGGCCCACCGAGTCGGAACTGGGTGACGTCGAAGATCTCTACCTCTACAAGCGCATCGGATCCGAAGAGACGGCAGAGTCATCGAGAAGTGCGGAGGATCGGGTGCTGGACGGTCTCGTCGAAAGCGACATCAAGCAAGCGGTGGAGGCGCTCCCGGAGAACTTCAGAGTGCCGGTGCTCCTCGCAGATCTGGAAGGTTTCGCCTACAAGGAGATCGCCGAGATCCTCGACATTCCCATCGGCACCGTCATGTCGAGGCTGCATCGGGGAAGAAAAGCGCTGCAAGCGTCGTTGACAGAGTTCGCACAGGGTCGGGGACTTCTCTCCGACGAGAATCCAAAGTTGAGTGAGCCGACATGAGCGAGCATTGCGAAGAGGCCCTCGAGAAGCTCTACGCCTATCTGGATCGTGAACTCGATGCCGATTCGCTCACGGCGATTCGTGCCCACGTGGAGGAGTGTCCACCTTGCGGCGGGGCGTTCGTCTTCGAAGAGAAGCTCCTCACCGTGATTCGTGCGGGCTTGCGAGAGGAAGTGCCGCAGGTCGTCGTGGATCGCATCCGCGCCGCGGTTCGCACCGAGATTCTCTGATCCGGCCAAGTGTTTCGCCGCTCCACCGCCGCTTCGGTAGGCTGACCCCGCAATGCAAACAGCCACACGACTCGCCGCTCTCGGCCTGCTGGTTCTCGTACTCGCGTTGACCGCGCTACCGGCGATGGGCGCAGAGAGCGGCTCCGACGACGAAGAGGCTCCGGCCTCGACCGAAGTCGTCGAGTTCGAGTACCAGCCCGCCACGATCATCGAGCCTCCGCCCCCGGATCCGGCCGAGCAGCCGTGGACCACCAAATTCCTCGTCCCGACCGGGCTGGCGCTGGCCACAGTCGCCGTGTTCGTCACGGTCGTCCAGTACTTCGTCCGTGTCGTGCGATCGAGGTACAAAGTCGTCGAGTGAGCGACGCAGTCCCCTGGCCATTCGCCGGGCGTGTGGCGGGGCTCATTGCCGGTAGCCATCCGCTGGCCGGGACCTATCACCACGATCACCTCGCATCGGACTTGCAGTCCATCGTTCTTCGCGCCAACGCTCTCGTCACCTCCGAAACGGGTTTGACCCTTCCCGGCGACCCGGACGTCGTGCTCGTGAGCCGCAAGGAATGGGTCGAGCGCAACATCGCTTCGTTCCGGCACATCCTCGCTCCCGCCGAACACCGTCTCGTCGAGTCCACAGACATCTCGGCGGCGGTCGGTCGGCGCATGGTCGCCGCCGAGACCGGGGCGCTGCTCGGGTTCCTGTCGAGGCGGGTGCTCGGACAGTACGAGCTGGTGCTCCCAACGGGTGACGACGGCGACTCGATCGCCTTCGTCGGGTCGAACATCCTGGCGATGGAGCGCGCCCACCAGTTGCGGCCCGCCGAGTTCAGGATGTGGATCGCACTGCATGAGGCCGCCCATCGGGCCCAGTTCCTCGGGGTCCCGTGGATGCGGGAGCACTTTCTGTCCCTCGTCGAGCGGATGGTGTCCGCCGCGCAGCCGTCGACGCTCGGTCGTGCACGCTCACTCGTCGACCGGGCTGTCACGGCCCGTCGCGAGCGCACGGGTCTCATCGACGAACGGGGGCTCATGGGGCTCTTCGCCACTCCGGAACAGAACGAGGTGTTGGACGAGATCCAGGGTCTGATGTGTCTGCTGGAGGGACACGGCCATGTGGTCATGGATCGAATCGGTGCGCGCATGCTCACCTCCCAGCGGCGGATGGCGGCACTCCTGAAGGCGCGTCGGTCCGACCCGCGCACTGCTGCCTTCTTCCGTCTCACCGGTTTGGAGATGAAGGTCCGCCAGTACGAGTTGGGCGAGAAGTTCGTCCTCGCCGTCGAACGGGAGGCCGGATGGTCCGCGTTGGATCGAGCCTGGCTCACGCCTGACAATCTCCCGACGGCCTCCGAGATCGAGGAGCCACTCAGATGGCTGGCTCGGACCGGCTGACCGAACTCGCCGGGACATTGGGTGCCCGGTTGACCATCCCGACGGGACCGGTTGCGGTTGCCCTCTCCGGCGGGGCGGACAGCGCCGCCTTGCTCTGGCTGGTCGCTCGGAGGGGTGCAGACGTCGTCGCCATCCACGTGTTCCACGGTCTGGCCGCCTCGAGCCTGATGTCCACCGCAGCCGGTCAGATTGCGGCGACGTGTGGAGTCCGCATGGAGATGGCGGTCGTCCATCCGCAAGGCGCCGCCGAACATCATCTTCGCGAGGTACGCCACGCCGCACTCCTCGAGAGGGCTGCCGGACGGCCGGTTCTGATGGCTCACACCGCCGATGACCAGGCAGAGACGGTGCTGATGCGCGCTCTCCGGGGCAGCGGGATCGACGGACTGGCGGGGATCCTTCCCGAGCGGGGTCCGATCCACCACCCGATGCTCTCGATCACGCGAGCCGAGACACGCGAACTGGCGGAACTGGCAGGTCTGCCCTTTCGGGACGATCCGTCGAACGAGGATCAGTCGATCCTCCGCAACCGAATCCGATCAACGGTGATTCGCGCCATCGAAGATGCGATAGGGCATTCCCCGCGAGACGCCCTCATTCGGTTGGCGTCCCTCGCACAGGACGAGTCTGCCCTGATGGACCGTTCGGTCGATG
This sequence comes from Acidimicrobiia bacterium, assembly GCA_040902855.1. Taxonomy (GTDB): domain Bacteria; phylum Actinomycetota; class Acidimicrobiia; order Spongiisociales; family ZC4RG35; genus DATHWB01. The sequence goes on from JBBDWN010000070.1 coordinate 15,221, forward strand.
CGATCCCGATCCAACACCGCGACGGGGCAGTTCGTATCCCCGTAGGTGCGCTCCTCGCAGCCGGACCCGTGCTCGCCGCTAGGGCGGTACGCCGAGCGGTGATGCAGGTGGCGGGCCCCTATCCGCCCGACCGGCGTTCGCTCGGCAGGATCATGGATGTGGTGGGTGGGGCGGTCGCCGCCACCGAAGTCGAGCCCCGGTTGCGGGTCACGGTGGTCGACGGGCACCTGGTCGTCGCGCCCGAGCAGCCCGAGAGAGACCGGTCGGCGACTGCGATCGTCGGAGGATCGACCTCGTGGGCAGGTTGGCGTTTCGACGCCGTCGAGATCGACGGACCGGCAGTGGTGCCGCTTTCTCCTATGCGGTTGTTGGCTCCTTCGGGTCTCGGTCCGTGGGCGGTGCGGACGGTCGGGACCGAAGACCGCGTCACGGGACGCAGGGCGTCGGATGCCCTGGCCGATGAGGGAGTGCCGGCGTCCGAGCGAAAAGCATGGCCGATCGTCACCTGCGGCGGTGAACCCGTCTGGCTGCCCAGGGTGCGGGCCCGGATTTGGCCGGGTCACCTCCCGGGTCGCTACCTTTGCCTCGTCGCAGTCCGGGAGTCCAGTTGGCAGACATTCGAACACTGATCACCGCCGAGCAGATCGACGCCAAGCTCGGCGAGATCGGTAGAGCGGTTTCATCTGACTACCGGGGCCAGGATCTCATCGTGGTCGGAGTCCTCAAGGGCGCCTTCATGGTGATGGCGGATTTGGCCCGCCACATCGACATCCCGGTCGAGTTCGATTTCATGGCGGTGTCGTCATACGGAGCGTCGACGCAGTCGTCCGGCGTCGTCCGCATCCTCAAGGACCTGGATCAGGAGATCGCGGGCCGCCACGTGCTGATCGTCGAGGACATCATCGACTCCGGTCTGACGCTCAACTACCTCATGAAGAGCCTGAGCGTGAGAAAGCCCGCTTCGCTCGAAGTGGCGTCACTGCTCGTCAAGACCGGGGTCCAGCGAGCCGAACTCTCGGTGAAGTATCCGGGTTTCACGATCGGACCGGAGTTCGTCGTGGGCTACGGCCTCGACTACGCAGGCAAGTACCGAAACCTGCCATACGTCGGCGTGCTCGAGGGCGACTGACTCACCCGTCTGGCGGGGCGGATCCGCGGTTCGACCATCGGTTCATCAGGCGTCGCACTCCCGACCACACTTTCCACACCACCCAGATACTGCCGACGGCGAGAACGATCACGACGACGAGGGCGACGATCGGGAACGCCAGCGCAAGCAGGACCACACCGGTGGCGAGCCCGTCTTCGAAGACCGATAGCGTGAGGTTCGAGAACGGTTCAGGCGACGTGTTGACCGCCGCCCGGGTCGATGCTTTTGCCGAGTGGCTGGAGAGGGCGAGCGAACCGGCGACGAGGGCGCCCATCGCCTCACCGATCGACTCTGAGTCACCGGCGATGACGTATCCGAGTGCAGCCGCACCAAGCGGCCGGATCACCGTGTGGATCGCGTCCCAGACGTTGTCGAGGTACGGGATCTTGTCTGCCGCGAACTCGACGAAGAAGAGAACGGCTGTGACGATGAGCACATCGGTGCGGGTGAGCACATCGGGGACGTCTGTCCACCCGAGCCGTCCGCCGAAACCGAGTACGAGGGTCACCAGATAGAGGTTGAGTCCCGATGCCCACCCGGACCCGGCAATGAGACCGACGATCTCCATCGACGGCACCGTACCGTTCTTTGCGGCTGTGAGGTTTTCTTAGAGTGCCGGTCTCCTTACCATGGAGTTCTCGGCGTCTTTCGTCGAGCATGTCCCCAATGTCTCGAGGAGCCTGGTGAATCGCACTTTCCGAACGCTGCTGATCTACGGCGTTGTCTTCGTGCTCCTCGCCATGACGGCCCAACGGTGGTTCGACCAGGTCTCCGCTCCCGCTGAGATCACGCTCTCCGAGTTCTCGATGCAGGTCGAGGACGGCAACATCGCCCAGGCCACGATCCTGGAACGGTCCAACCGGGTTCAGGGTCGGTTCGTCGACAGCGAGGTCGAGGAGCCCGCGTTCGACTTCGTCGTTCGCTATCCGGCGGAACTCGAAGACGAGATCGCCCTCGACATGATCGCCGCCGGCATCGACGTGGACAACGACGCCGAACCGCCGACGTTCTTCGAGATTCTGATTTCGATTCTGCCTTGGCTCTTCCTCGTCGGGTTCATGGTCTTCATCTTCATGCAGATGCAGGGGTCGGGGAACCGGGTCATGCAGTTCGGCAAGGCGAAGGCCAAGATGGTCTCCAAAGACCAGCCGAAGGTCACGTTCTCCGACGTGGCCGGTCTCGAAGAGGCGATCGAGGAACTGGAGGAGCTCAAGGATTTCCTCCAGCATCCGGACAAGTACCGCCAGATGGGCGCCAAGATTCCGAAGGGCGTGCTGCTCTTCGGGCCGCCGGGAACCGGCAAGACCCTTCTCGCCCGGGCGGTCGCCGGTGAGGCCGGGGTGCCGTTCTTTTCGATCTCCGGTTCCGATTTCGTCGAGATGTTCGTCGGTGTCGGTGCGAGCCGTGTCCGTGACCTCTTCGAACAGGCCAAGGCCGATGCTCCCGCCATCGTGTTCATCGACGAGATCGATGCGGTCGGACGTCACCGCGGTGCCGGTCTCGGCGGCGGACACGACGAACGCGAGCAGACGTTGAACCAGCTCCTGGTGGAACTCGACGGGTTCGAGGGCACCAGCGGCGTCATCGTCATCGCCGCCACCAACCGACCCGACATTCTCGACCCCGCCCTGCTCCGTCCCGGCCGTTTCGATCGCCAGGTGACCGTCGACGCTCCGGATATCGAAGGCCGCAAGGCGATTCTCGAGGTCCACGCCAAGGGCAAGCCGCTCAAGGACGAGGTCGATCTCGAGGTCTTGGCGAGGCGCACGCCTGGGTTCACCGGGGCGGATCTCGCCAACCTCATCAACGAGGCTGCCCTCCTCACCGTGCGCACCCGTGGCACCGAGATCGGGATGGAGGAATTGGAGAACGCCATCGATCGGGTGATCGCCGGACCCGAGCGCAAGTCGAAGGTCATGTCGGACGACGAGAAGAAGCTCATCGCCTATCACGAGACCGGCCATGCCCTCGTCGGGTGGGCCCTCCCGAACGCCGATCCGGTCCACAAGGTCACGATCGTCGCCCGCGGCCGCTCCCTCGGCCACACCCTCGCCCTCCCCACCCACGACAAGTACCTGGTCAGGAGGAGCGAACTGGTCGATCAGTTGGCGATGCTCCTGGGGGGCAGGACCGCAGAGGAGCTCATCTACGTCGATCCGACGACCGGCGCCAGCAACGACATCCAGAAGGCGACGTCGATCGCCCGGAAGATGGTGATGGAGTACGGGATGAGCGACCGGCTCGGTCCACTGCAGTACGGCAAGCCTGCAGGCGAAGTGTTCCTCGGGCGCGACTACACGAGCGGTCAGGACTACTCCGACGAGGTTGCGGCTTCGATCGATGACGAGGTGCGAGCGCTCATCAGTGCTGCGCACGAAGAGGCACGCCAGATCCTCCATGCACACCAGGACGCCATGGAACTCATGGTCGAGCGGCTGCTGGAGAAGGAGACGGTGGACCGTGAGGAGGTCGCCGAGATATTCCGTGACGTGCCCAAGTGGGAGCACGCGTCGAGCGGTTCGCTCCGGATCCAGCCACCGAAGCTGTCGGACAACGGTCACGTCGGACGGGACCCGGCCGACGGTGTCCCCGCCGACGATGCCCCAGCGGACGATGTCCCTGCCGACGATGCTGCTGACTCCGAGGCCGACGACGACTCGGTCAACGTCGGCGGCTGATCCGTCGAGCGATGACCCGCTTCTGGCGCGTTCGGAACCGTGCGATCCCCCTGTTGCGACCGCTGGTGATGGGCGTGGTCAACACCACGCCCGACTCGTTCTCGGACGGCGGCATGCTCCCGACCACGGAGGCGGCGGTTCGCCATGGCCGTGAACTCGTCGCCGCAGGCGCCGACATCGTCGACATCGGCGGCGAATCGACCCGTCCGGGGGCGGACCCGGTCGACGCAAACGAGGAGATCGAGCGCACGATTCCGGTCGTCGAACGGCTGGCGGGTGACGGGTTGGTCGTCTCGATCGACACGAGAAAGTCGGTGGTGGCGAGGGCTGCCCTCGATGCGGGCGCCGTCATCGTCAACGACGTGAGCGGGATGGCGGATCCGGGCATGCGGCAGGTCGCAGCCGAATTCGCAGCCGGTGTGGTCGTCATGCACATGCAGGGCACGCCCAGAACCATGCAGGATTCACCCAGCTACGACGACGTCGTGGCAGACATCACCGCCTTTCTCGCCGCGCGTTGTCGGGCGCTGGTCGAGGACGGTGCAGATCGTCGGTCGATCGTTGTGGACCCCGGTGTGGGGTTCGGAAAGACCGTGGACCACAACCTCACGCTTCTGAACCGGCTCGATGAGTTCGGCACGCTCGGGTTTCCGATCATGGTGGGGGTTTCTCGTAAGAGGTTCCTCGGTTCGCTGACCGGCCGCGAACGTCCGGAGGATCGCGATCTCGCATCGGCAGTGGCGGCGGCGGCTGCCGTCTCCCGCGGGGCGGCCGTGGTTCGAGTCCATAATGTCGCTCTCAGCCTGGAGGCGCTGAGGGTGGCCTGGGCTATCGTGCGCGGTGATGGGGCCCCGTGGGCCCCACTTGCCGTCGAAGGAGTCGCTCCGGAAGGAGTCCCACAAGGATGATCACAGGCTTGAAGCCACGTGGGTTCACGTGGGTGATCGCCAATCGGTTGGCGGTTTCAGAGAGAATCGGCGGGCACGGCTTCCAGCACCGCAGGGTGCGCCGTGAAGAAGAGATCAACTGGCTGGTGCGCGAGGCGGGGATCACCTGTGTTGTGACGCTGCTCGCCGGCAACCAGAACCACGCCGCCTACGAGGCGGCCGGGCTCGAAACCCACACGGTGCCGATCAGCACCGAGCCTGGTCGGATCGACCCCAGCCCGCTGTTCGAGACTCTCGACCGGTTGCTCGCGAACCCGAATGCTCGGGTGCTTGTGCATCGGGAGATCATCGACGACACCCTCGGCGGGCTTCTCGGCGGCTATCTCGTGGCGTCGGGCCTCGTCAAGGATCCGATCCTGGCTGCAGCCCTCATCCAGGAGATCCTGGGCCGGGCGCTCGGCCCTGAGGGTCGCATCCTGATTCGGGGCTGAGGCGTTGGCCGACCGCATCGAATTGCGGGGCCTGGAGGTGCATGCCCGTCATGGTGTCTACGCCCATGAGCAGGTCGACGGCCAGACGTTCGTCGTCGACCTCGTCGTTTCCGTCGACCTGTCGCGAGCGGGGACATCCGACGACCTGACGGACACCGTCGACTACGGGTCGCTCGCAACGGTCGTTCATGACGTGGTCGCCTCCGAGCGCTGGGATCTCATCGAAAGGGTCGCAACGAGAGTGTCAGAAGTCGTCCTGGCTGCTGACGAGCGGATCGAGTCGGTGGCGGTCACGGTCCACAAGCCGCAGGCTCCCATCCCGCACCAGTTCGAGGATGTGGCCGTCACTGTCGAGCGAGCCCGATGACAGGAACTCGGGCCACGATCGCGCTCGGTTCGAACCTCGGCAACCGGCTCACGCAGCTGCGAAATGGCCTCGCCGGGCTTCGGGAGCTGGGGCAGGTCGAGGCGGTCTCTTCGCTGTACGAGACCGACCCGGTCGGGGGTCCCCGACAGGGCAGGTATCTGAATGCGGTGGTGCTGATCGAGACCGATCTCGGTCCCGACACCCTGCTGGAAGGTCTCCACCGGATCGAGGGCAGTTCGGATCGGACTCGTGACGTCCACTGGGGGCCGCGCACGCTCGATCTCGACCTCATCACGTACGGCGATCGGCGAATCTCGGAGCCTCACCTCGTTTTGCCCCATCCGCGCGCCCACGAACGACGCTTTGTCCTGGCTCCGCTCGCTGAGGTGGCGCCCGATGCGCGGCTCTCCGACGGCTCCACCCCCGGCGAGGCGATCACCCACACGCTCGACCAGAAGATCGAGCGATGGGGTGGCGCATGGCCGGACGAAGCCCCGCGGATGGGAAAGGAGGCGACCTGGTGGGTCATCGGCCAATTCGGTTCGCTGACGGCCTGGCTCGTGGTCGTGGTCCTGACCGCCGACCCCGTCCGGACCTTGTCTCTCGGAGCGGGTGCTCTCGTCGCACTGGGAGGTTTGGCGCTCGGGGTCGGCGCGGTTTCCTCGTTCGGCACCCGGATCACGCCGTCGCCACAGCCGCGGGAGGAAGCGGGACTCGTCGATGGAGGCGTGTACCGCCTCGTGCGCCATCCGATGTACGGAGCGGTGTTCCTCTCCACGTTCGGGGTGGCGGTTGCGGCCGGCTCGATCACTGGGGCGGTCGTGTCGCTCGTCATCCTGGGCTTTCTCCGTCTCAAGTCAGGGCGTGAAGAGCGCATCCTCGGAATCGTCGTCGACGGTTATGAGCATTACCGGGCGAGGGTCCGGCACAGACTGATCCCCTGGATCTGGTGACACAGGATCAGAGGAAGGCAAGGCCGGCTTCGCCGACTGTTCTTCTGTTCCGCTCGAAACAGCTTCGCTTTCGGGCGGGAAGCCGACGGATGGGGCTCGAAGCTCGCCCAATCCGCCCGGCTTCAGGACGGTCGTGTCGTTGGGTTGGGTTTGCGATAGATTGGTTCCATGGTGGAGCGCGCTCCCCCCTGACGGCCGATCGACACAGCATCGACACAGCATCGACTCTGTCAGTCCGCTCGACCTGGAGGAACCATGGCCCGCCGCTCCCGTGACCGTCGCAAGACCATCCCCGGCTACGACGAACTCCGTCCTCGACGAGACGACCGCGCACGTGACCATCGGAAGGTGCGACACGCGGCCAACCAGATGCTGCACACCGCCACCGACGTCGAGGAGCTCGCCCCACTTCCCGAAGTGCGGGCGGACCATCATCACGACCGAATCGACCTCGAGCCGGTCGAAGCGCCCAAGAATCGCTTCACGGTCGGCAAGACGAAGTTCTGGAAGCGGCGCGGCCAGTACAAGCAGTACCGGGCACGCCTCGACGCTCGCTGGCCGGAACTCGACAACTCCGAGGGCTGACCGACCGGCCGTCCGGGTCGGGAACGACGGCGCTGCGGGCATCCGATTTGATCGATCGGGTGCGGGGGTCCAAAGTTCACGGACGCATGACAGAACTCTCGGACGATCCCGCTGACCTCACGTCTCCCCTCGAATCGCACCCGCTGACGGCGGCGCGCCTCGCCAAGCTGGGGGAGTGGGAGGGGGCGGGTGTCGACCCCTATCCGCCAGGGGCGAACCGCACGCACACGACCGAGGCAGTCCGGACTGAGCATGCGGATCTCGGTCCCGGCGAGGAGACGGATGACCTCGTCTGTGTCGCGGGTCGCATCCGCCTCGCCCGCAGCTTCGGAAAGCTCCTGTTCCTGACGTTCGAGGACGGCAGCGGACAACTTCAACTGTTCCTGTCGAAGGCAGATCTCCCGGATGAGCAATTCGCCTTGGCGGAATTGCTGGAGCCCGGAGACTGGGTGGAGGCGTCCGGTCCGGTCATGACGACCCGTAAGGGAGAACTGAGCGTCAAGGTGGCGTCCTTCCGCTTGCTGGCAAAAGGTCTTCGCCCGCTCCCAGACAAGTGGCACGGGCTCACCGATGTCGAGGAGCGGTCCCGGCACCGCTACGTCGACCTGATCGTGAACCCCGAGGCTCGCCGGATCGCGGTCACGCGTTCGAAGGTCGTGAGCGCGCTCCGCCGCGAGTTCGAAGCGCGTGGCTACATCGAGGTCGAAACACCTGTCCTCCAGGTGGATGCCGGCGGCGCATTGGCGCGTCCGTTCGTGACTCACCACAACGCGCTCGACATCGACCTCTATCTCCGCATCGCCACCGAACTTCATCTCAAGCGCCTCGTCGTCGGCGGGCTGGAGCGCGTGTTCGAAGTGGGGAGGATCTTTCGCAACGAGGGCATCGACTCCACCCACAACCCGGAGTTCACGATGCTCGAGTCCTACGAAGCCTTCGCCGACTACACCGACATCATGACGATGGTCGAGGAGATCGTGGCTGCAGTCTCGGTGGCGGCGACGGGCTCGACGGAGATCGAGTACCAGGGTCGCCCAATGTCGCTCGCCGGGCCGTACCGACGGGCGCGAATGACAGATCTCGTTTCGGAAGCCCTGGGAGCCGAGGTCTCGATCCACACTCCTCGCGCCGAGTTGGTCGACCTGGCCCGCTCCGTCGGACTGGACCCGGACGACGCCTGGGGTCCGGGCAAGATCATCGAGGCGCTCTTCGGGGCGAGGGCAGAGGAGTCGATCTGGGGGCCGACGTTCGTGACCGACTACCCGGTGGAGGTTTCACCGCTGGCTCGCCGCCACCGGGACGACCCGGAACTCACGGAGCGCTTCGAACTGTTCATCGCAGGCGCCGAGTACGCCAACGCGTTCACCGAATTGAACGACCCGCGTGATCAACGCCAGCGCTTTCTCGGCCAGGCGGCGGCGAAGTTGGCCGGCGACGACGAGGCCCACCCCATCGACGAGGACTACATCAGGGCACTCGAGTACGGGATGCCGCCCACCGGCGGCCTCGGTATCGGCGTCGACCGTCTGGTCATGCTCCTCACCGACCAGACCCACGTCCGCGAGGTCATCCTGTTCCCCACCATGCGCCCCCCCGCCGACTGACCCCGTTTTCGCGACCACGTTTGAGCGACCACGTTTTTAGCGAACCAGCGCTTCAAAAATGAAGCGTTTGGAGGGGTAAAAGATCATTCCAACTGGTCGATGACGGGGCCGGGGTCAGCCGTGGCGTTGAGCTGCAGGGCACGGCCGAGCACATCGCCCGAGGGCAACGAAGACAGCACTTCGACCCCGCTGATCCGGAAGGCGCCGCCTATTGCCGGAGTCGACGCAGCCAGCCGATCGAGGAGATCCTTCATACGGGCGGCGACGATCTCGATTGTGCCCGGTTCGAGGTCGGCGAGAGCGGCCGCGAACGTCGTCTCGTCGAGTCGACCGACCGAGTCGACCTCCCGGACCGCTGCACCGATCGTGGCAGTCACATGGGTCCGGAACTCGACAGCTCCGTCTCCGAAGAGGACCTCGTCGGAGAGTGCCGGAAACGCCACCACGATCAGCCCGTAGATGTCGCCCCGGCGGGTCAGCCACTTCTGGCCTCGTTCGAGGGCATCGAGCACTCCCGTCCGGTTGAGGATCCCCGAGTCGAGGTCGATGGTGCCCACCACTTCGAGTGTCACCTTGATGGCGTTCAGTTCATCTCGAAGCAGCTGGATCTCGCGGCGGAGTGCGGATTCCTCGTCCATCGGTGCGAGCGTAACGGTGACGTCGCGCAGCGATGTGGTGGCCGATGCTTGCCTCACGACCGGCGCGGCCGACATGACCGATGATGGCGCACCGCTCTCGGCTCTCAGAACTCGACCGTCGGTTCGGCGTCGAACGGGATGTGCTCGAGCACATGCTGTTCAAGTTGGTCGTGATCAGGGCGATGCGACTCGTATCGGCCGAACCTTCGGATCTGGCAGAAGCTCATCGTCATCTCGAGTCGGTGGCACTCGGGGTTCGGCTCGCGGGCCGAGCGGCATTCGACGAGAACGTCGATTGCACTCCGCCCCAGGAAAGACTCGAGATCCTGGCCGAGACGGCGCCGGAGCCGTACCGAACCATGTTCGCCGACCACCTCGAGCGTTTGACCGGGATTGCCGCCGAACTGGTCGACCCTTCCCCTCCACGCGGTACGCCGGATCCCCTCGACCGACTGCTCGCTGAAGTGTTGTGTCGCGCGGTGCGAGGAGCGGTGTCTGGCATCGCTGCACCGGAGTTGGCTTCGTTCATCCGCACGGGGATGCGCGAACAACCGCCGCATGGGGCGTAGGCTCAGGGGATGCTCGTTCTCACTCGAAAGTCAGGGGAGTCGATCGTGATCGGTGACGATGTCGTGATCACCGTCCTCGAAATCAGGGGTGGGCAGGTACGGCTGGGCGTCGAGGCCCCGCGCGATGTCATCGTCCACCGATCCGAGGTGCACGATCAGGTCATGGCCGACAACCGCTCGGTTGACGACTGAGCGTCGACTGTCCGAAGTCAGCCCTGTGAGCCAGTCCCCGGTCCTGGTGTCACCCGGGCATGTGAGAGCGTCCTCACCCGCCGCCGCTCGATGTCGACGTCATCCAGCAATCCATCGAGTTCCTGCTGAAGTGATCTGAGAAGCTGTCCGAACTCGGGCGGTAGTCGGACGATCAGGTCGTTCAGCGTTGGGGTCGGCCGCAGGTGAAGGGCTGAGCCGAACTTCGCGGTGGCGTCGACTCGGAGCGTTTCGGCCAGGTCGAGATCGACCACGACCTCGGACAACTCGTCGAGGGCGACCCCGAGGAAACGGCTGTCTCCCGTTTCGAGCAGCACCCGCAACTGCCGGTGTGAATAGCGGAGCCGTTCGAGGATCGCGAGTTCCCTGCGCAACACGGCGATGAGATCGGCGAAAGACGGATGAGGTTGATCCATGGTCGTCCTGTCGTCATGACGGTCCTCGGGTTGCGCGAAAAGCGCGAATAATTGTCGGAATGGTCCTCAAGCGGCGTGGTTCTCGCTGCCGATGAGTGACACGACTGCGCTGGCATCGAGGGTTGTGGGAATGGCCACTGAATTGACAACTTCGGAACAAGACCACCTCGTCTTCGGGACGATGGATCTCATAGGACACATCGTGGCCGAGCTTTCGGCTCGCTACCCCCGGCACGTGGATCGATCCGAATTGTGGAACGCAGGTGCGCTTGGTCTCGTCGAGGCGAGCCGCCGATTCGATCCTGGATCGGGAGTCCCGTTCTCCAGGTATGCCGCGATCCGCGTCAGGGGGGCGATCATCGACTCCACTCGAAGTCGGGACTGGGCGAGCCGGTCGGTCCGCCGCTGTCTCCGCGAGATCGGTCAAGCAACCTCCGGGCTCGAAGATGAGGGTGGCCGCATCCCGGAGACCGCCGAAGTGGCGGCATTTCTGGGGATATCCCTCGAAGAGTTCGAGCGTCGTCGAACCGAGTCCGTTTCCTCGACCCTGCTCCATCTCGATCAGGCGGTCGAAGGCGAGGACGCCACGTTGGCGGACAAGATCGAAGAGCCGTCGATCGTCGGCAGCCCGGAGAGCGCACTCGAGCAGCGGGAGTTGCGGGGCACACTCGCCGAAGCGATCCGAAACCTGCCCGCCGTCCAGGCAGAAGTCGTCAGCCGCTACTACATCGACGGCAATCTCCTGCAGGACATCGCGGGGGAGATGGCGCTCACCGAGGCACGCATCTCCCAGATTCGGAGCGAGGGCTTGGCGGCGCTCAAGGCGTTTTTCGCGACTCAGTACGACGGGGTGGAGCCTGAATCCGACGATGCGCCCGGCAAGCGCGCTCGGGCTGAATTTCTTGAACGGATGGGTGCCACCTCGGACTGGCGATCGCGGATCGACTCTGCGGGCTACCTCGATTCGGCTGTGCAGGGTCTCGAATCTCTGGTGGACAGCGAACGGTCTTCGGTCGCCCTCTGACCCGGCCTCAGATGCCGGCGAGGTCGCTGAGTCGGGACGCCAGGGTGGAGATGTCGAACGGCTTCTCGATCACGCCAACGACCCCCAGCGCCTCGAGAGTCGCCGCATCGGCGATTTCGACACGTCCAGTCAGGAACAGGACTTTGACGTGTGCGGTCTCGGGATCGGCTCTCAGCTCCTTGACGACTTCGAGGCCCGTACGCCGGGGCATCAAGTAGTCGAGGACGATGAGGTCGGGCCGATGCGCGATCACGGCTTCGCTCACGTCTTCCGGGTCGGCGACCGAGACCACGTCATGTCCCCCTCGCTTGCCGAGGACCATTTCGAGGAGATAGCGGATGACCGGATCGTCGTCGCAAATGATCAGGCGCATCAGGGTTTGACGAATCTCTTGAGGCGAGCCGTCAGTTCGGCCGGCGAGAACGGTTCGACGAGGTTGGCGATCGCCTGGCTGATCTGGTCGTCGCCCACCGCCTCGACCTGGGCGGCGGATTCGCTCACTTCGGGGAACCCGTAGCTTGCGCCGGAGCCCTTCAGACTGTGGGCGATACCGCGCACGCGAGACACCGCATCGGCGTCACCGCTGCGGACGGCGGGACCGAGGCTCTCCAATGCTCGGAGCCGGTCGACGGCCGAATCACGAAAGTACTGTTGGAGTTCGTCCACTGCGGGAAGGATCGGTCTGTCCAAGGGGTGACTGAAGCCGATTGGCGTTCAGGTTTGGCGATCAGTGCGGTCAGACCCCGGATCTCTCGACGCGGGCGACGAGATATCTGCCGAGCCCATCGAGCACCTCGCGTGCCTCGACGTCGGGAAGGCGTCCCGCGGCGTCGGAAGCGACCGCCAACCGGCGATGCGCCTCGTCCAGCGTTGCCTGGATGTGGTCACCGGACCTGACGACCTCGATGACCTCGTCGACCGTCTCCTGTCGGTAGGGCCGGCTCTCGCTCAACAGCTTGCGGAGGCGTTCGGCGTTCGAGCCGCCGAGAGCCAGGAGGAGAGGCATCGTGAACTTGCCTTCGTGGATGTCCGAACCAGCCGGCTTCCCGATTTCCTCGGTGGTCGAGACGAGGTCGAGGAGGTCGTCGGCCAGTTGGAAGACCATTCCGACTTCGTGCGCCCACGACGTGATTGCCTCGACCGTGTCCGGCTCCGCATCTGCGGCCATTGCTCCCAGCCGGGCAGATGTGCCGATGAGGCTGGCGGTTTTGCGGGAGATGACCGCCTCGTACTCGGCGAGACCGTGTTCGCAATCGAAGTCCAGTTCGAGTTCCTGCATCTGGCCTTCGACCAACTCGGCGTAGGTCGCGGCGAGGATTCGAACCGACTCCTTTGACAGCCAGGTGGCGGCCGTCTCCGACGCACGGGCCATGAGGAAGTCCCCTGCGAGGATCGCAACCGTGTTCGTCCAGTTGGTGTTCGCAGAGATTGCCCCGCGCCTGGTGTCGGCCTCGTCGATGACGTCATCGTGATAGAGGCTTCCGACGTGGATCAGCTCGACGGCGACTCCCGCTTCGACAGGTCGATCGTCTTGGACTTGTCCGAATTCCGCCGCCAACACGGCGAGCAGGGGTCGATAGCGTTTGCCGCCGGCTTCGAGAAGATGCCGTGAAACCTGGGTCAGGTAGGCGCTGTTCGATTGCGTCACCTCGAAGAGGCGTCGTTCGAGGCTTGCCATCCGCTCCCACACGCGTGGCAGTTCGACGAGTTTCCGCAAGTCCGTCACGGCCGCGATGGTACGCCGTCGCATCTTCCGGCGGGAACCGGGGCGACGCGAGAAGAACCGGGATTTCGCTTCATCTCCCCCATGCGAGTGCCGAAGGGAGAAAACACCACCGGGGGTATACTTCGGTTCCGGAAGCCGAGGATCCCGCAAGGAGGATTCCTTGTTCGAACGTTTCACTGACCGAGCCCGCCGTGTCGTCGTACTGGCGCAGGAAGAGGCGCGTCTCCTCAACCACAACTACATCGGCACCGAGCACATCCTGCTCGGTCTCCTCAACGAGGGTGAAGGCATCGCGGCC
>JBBDWN010000071.1:0-4280 GCA_040902855.1 Acidimicrobiia bacterium
TTCGCCGGATCCGTGAAGTAGGCGAACACCGTCTCAGGCGATGCCTGGATGGTCCGTTCGATCTCGATCATTTCCCTCGCTCTTCCGCTTCGGCGTGGGAAGCCAGTCGATCCAGATCGGCTTCCCACATGGAGGTCAGGACCGCCTTGAGCGGACCGACCGTCTCGGGGTTCGCCGTGTACAGACGATGCCGCCCATCCCGGCGTTCCCGAACCAGTCCGGCAACCTTGAGGATTCCGAGGTGTTGGGAGATCGCCGGCCAGCTGATCTCGAACTCGGAGGCAAGATCTCCGGCGCTGCGCTCGGTTTGCCAGAGGAGACGCAGGATCTCCCGACGGCGGTCCGAAGCGATGGCGGCGAGTGCCTGGTGGTTCACGAGGAGTATTTAAGCATCTACTTCATCAAGCCGCTACGCTCTCATTTAAGACGTCGCCGAAATAAGGAGTGGCAATGGCACGTTCGATCATCCTCGCCATCGAGATCGAGTCATCTGGCGCCAAGATCTACCGAGCGCTCACGACCCAGGAAGGCTTGGCGTCGTTCTGGACGCCCGACGTGACTGCCGAAGCCGAGGTCGGCGCGGCGCTCCGTTTCGGGTTCGCGGAAGCACCTGTGGATCTGCAGATGACCGTCACCGATCTCCAGCCAGATCGACTGGTCGCGTGGTCATGCGAAGGCCCCTGGCCGAATTGGGCCGGCACGGAGGTGCGGTGGGGCATCGCGGGTTCGGACTCGGGTGCCAGCACTGTGGTCTTTCATCACGAGGGTTGGCCGGAGGACCAGTCTGACGCCGAGTTCGGCTCGGTGGCGATGGTGTGGGCGAAGGTGCTCCTCGCCCTCGAGGAGCACGTCAGGACGGGAGCGGCCGTCCCCGCACTGTCATGAACGTTCGGTTCCCCCCGGACCACTGAACCGCGGGCTGTTTCGGACGCACACGTCCGTTTCGGCCCACGGTTCGGAGATGTGTTGGGGTCTCGGCGTCCGACCGACGACAATCGCCCTATGGCAGTAGCACACGATGAGAGGTGGGACGGGCTGCTCGAGCCGGCCTACACCGCCGCCCACCGTGCCCTCAATCGTCTCGCCGACGACGACGTGCCGGCCGCGCTCAGACGGGTGAAAGCAGCTTCGAAGGGCAAGGCCTGGTCGAAGCTGGTCCGCAAGACGCTGACGACCCATCTGGAACAGGAGTGGCTGCGGGACCTCGCAGTCGCCGAATTGGGGGATTCGGCCGCAGACGACGCGTCGAGGATCTTCCTGACCCGGGCAGACGGGTGGGAGGAGAAGCTCGATGCGATGTGTGCCGAGCAGGCGGCAAGACGCCAACAGCGCGAGGGGGAGAAGGCGGCGTCCGAGAGGCAGAAACTCGAGGCTCTCAACGAGGAACTGACGAGGAGGTTACGTCAGACCGAGGTGCAGTTGCACGATCTCGAGTCGCGGCTTGAGTCCGACGAACGGCTCGACAGTTTTCGCAGGCGCCTCGACGAGACGTCCCGCGCCGTCACCCGTCTGGAATCGGTCATTTCAGACAAGGACGACGAGCTGGAGAGGCTGGCTCGTGATCTGGCGGAGGCCGACGATCGAATCGGGGTGCTGCGTACCAGATCGGCGCGGGACTCGGCAGCGGCTCGACGGGCCGAAGCCGGACCGAGGGCCTTCGGCCGCGGAAATCCGATCGACACGGCACGGATGCTCGACGAACTCGTGGAGTCGCTCAGGCCAAGGCCGGGAGAGGTGCACACGCCGGTCGAACCGGCACCGCTTGCCCTCCCACCCGGCGTCCGACCCGACTCACCCGAAGCGATCGAGTGGATCCGTTCGATCGATCGCAAGATCCTGCTGTTGGTCGACGGACACAACGTCGCCCATGACTTCAGTCCCGATCCCGGCCGACTCGACCGCGACCGGATCGTGTCAGAAGTGGCGCGATTGAAGCGCCTGGCGGACAGCCCCATCTCGGCGGTGGTGTTCTTCGACAGCGCGCATGAACCGGAGAAGTATCAGACCTTCGGAGTGGCAGTGCGATACGTCCCGGATGCCGACGCTGCCATCGACGAGGCCGCTGCGGCAGCCGACGTCGACTGCATCGTGATCAGCACGGACAGGGAGGTGCGGGCCCGGGTCGGCACGCACGGGGCGCTCGCCCTGTGGGGCACAGGCTTCTCCTCTTGGATTCGGCGCCGCTGAAGGGTGTCCCCCTCGGGCCGGTGGAGGCCCATTCCCCTCTCCACCGGCCCGCTCCGACCCCTTGTGTGCGGGATTCAGCCTGTTGCCGCGGTTGGCGGTGGGACGTCGTCGGAGACCAGTCGGAGTCGCGGGACGAGTCCGGCATCGGACAGCGCATCGAGGGCGTCACGTTCGTCGTCGTCGAGTTGGAGCGGTCCGGGCCCGATCGACAGCAGCACGCCGACGACACAGTCGTCGCACGCAGTGGTGTCTCGCATCGAGCACCGGTCACAGTCGATCAGCATGTCGTCCTCCGTTGGAGTCGCCTGTCGGCACCGTACGGAAGGGGTGTGACACAATCCGCGCGTGGCAGATCTCGCGGCACTCATCACCGACGCAGGAACCGGTCTCGACCGGATCGGATGGACGACGGCCGAGCTGTTTTCCGACGTTCGCAGCCAGATCGAAGCCCGAGTCGACACAGGGATGTCGGGCCGGCTCGGTTTCACCTTCTCCGATCCGCACCGCTCGACGACTCCGGTTGCGAGTTGGCCGTGGGCACGTGCGATCGTCGTCGGACTGCGGTCGTATCTGCCCGACGCCGGGACACCGAGCGGCCAGGGCCGGATTGCGCGTTTCGCAGAGATCAACCACTACGTCCCGCTGCGGGAATCGATGGAGCGAGTCGCCGCCGCCCTGAGATCCGAAGGCCACCGTGCCGAAGTCGTCATGGACGACAGTCGCCTGGTGGACCGCGCCGCCGCCCATCGGGCCGGTCTGGCGTGGTGGGGAAAGAACACGATGCTTCTCACTCCCGGACTCGGGCCCTGGTTCCTGATCGGATGCGTCGTCACCGACGTCGAACTTCCTCCCGCCAAGACGATGGAAAGGGATTGTGGGACTTGCGAGGCGTGTCTTCCCGCCTGTCCGACGGGCGCCCTCGTCCAACCGGGTGTACTCGACGCCCGACGCTGCCTGGCCGCCATCCTGCAGGCACCGGGCGAGATCCCGCTCGACTATCGGGTGGCGGTCGGGGACCGGATCTACGGCTGTGACGACTGCATCGAGGCCTGTCCGCCAGGATCTCGGCTCCTCGCAAGGTCAACCGACGAACGCGGTTCGGTCGATCCGGTCGAACTGTTGTCGCTGGGCGACGACGATCTGCTGGAGCGGTACCGCCACTTCTATCTCCCCGGCGGCGACCCCCGCTTCATCCGCCGCAACGCCCTCGTCGTGCTCGGCAACACCGGAGGCGAGGACGATCTCGTCCTGCTCTCCGGCTATCTGCTGTATCCCGACCCTTTGCTTCGCGAGCATGCCCGGTGGGCGATCGAGCGGATCGGCGGGCCGGTGGCGGAACGGATACTCGCCTCGGACGGCGCCGGTCAGTCGGACGAGCGTCCCATCGGGAAGTAGGCGAGGTCGCAGTAGTCCGACAGCATCCGGTGGCTGGAGAACTCCACGAGTGAGGTCACCACCGCTTCCTTCATGTGATCGACCCACCCTTCCGGGATACCGGAGCCGTTCCGGTCGTAATACAGGGGGGCGATCTCGTCGGCCAGGATGCGGTAGAAGTCGTCGGCGTCATGGTGGTCAGCCGCCTCCCAATCGTCGTTGGCGGCCTCCGAGCCGTACACCCACCCGTTCTTGCCGTTGTATCCCTCCAGCCACCAGCCGTCGAGCACCGAGAAGTTCAAGGTGCCGTTGATCGAGGCTTTCATGCCGGATGTCCCGCTGGCTTCCATCGGCGGTCGGGGATTGTTCACCCACACGTCGACGCCTTGGACCATGAACCGGGCGATCCGAGCGTCGTAGTCCTCGAGCATGAACACGTGGCCTTTGAATTCGTCTGACTTCGAGAGTTCGGTGATCTCGCGAATGAAGGCCTGTCCGTACTGGTCAGCAGGGTGGGCTTTGCCCGCAAACACGATCTGGACTGGACGCTCCGGATTCGTGAGGATCGCATGCAGCCGCTCGCGGTCCCGGAACATCAGGGTTGCGCGCTTGTACGTCGCGAACCTGCGGGCGAATCCGAGGGTCAGCCGTTCGGTGGGGAGCATCGTGGCGACGGCGGCCAGTTCGTCGGGCGAGCCGCCGTGGCGGGCCAACTGGCG
>JBBDWN010000072.1:0-12254 GCA_040902855.1 Acidimicrobiia bacterium
ATTCGGTCAGTCCGGGATCGGGGCGGTGGCGTGGGCATATCCGCTCACCCCGTCTGCCGGGCTGCCCTTCTATCCCGTATACCTACAGACGACAGAGGTCGAGGTGGAACGCAACGTCCCGGACGACCCGGGCTTTGTTGCAGTCCGAAACGCTCGTCGCCACCCACTGGATACTCGAGGTCGACAACGACACCGTCGAAATCGGCATCGGCGCCGGGTCACTCCGTAACCGCTGACAACCCATCGGTAGGCTCTCCAGATGTCCCAGGCAACCCCGCCCGCCGAGCCACATGACTATGGGATGCTGGAGGTCGGTGACGGACACTCGGTGTACTACGAGTGCGTGGGCAATCCCGACGGCACCCCTGTGTTGTACCTCCACGGCGGTCCCGGAAGCGGTGCGAGCGTCGGCCAGCGCAGGTTCTTCGACCCTGACCTGCACCGAGGTGTGATCTTCGATCAGCGTGGCTCCGGTCGCAGCACCCCCCTGGCGAGCGATCCGGACGCCGACCTGTCCACCAACACGACCCATCATTTGATCCGAGACGCCGAGGCTCTCCGCACGCACCTCGGTGTCGACCGCTGGATCGTGCTCGGACTCTCCTGGGGCACGACTCTTGGGTTGGCGTACGCCCAAGCCCATCCTGACCGGGTGCGCGGGCTGGTCCTCGGGCTGGTCACCACCACGTCGCGCCGGGAGGTGGACTGGATCACCGAGGGAGTCGGTCGGATCTTCCCGAGCGAATGGGAGCGTTTCGCCGGTGCCGTTCCCGAACATCTTCGCCATCTCCGTCTCGTCGACGCCTACGCCGAGATGCTCTTCGACCCCGACCCGGAAGTTCGCGACCGCGCGGCGGGAGAGTGGTGTCGGTGGGAGGACGCTCACGTCTCGTTGGACCCAGGTTTCGCCCCTAACCCCCGGTTCGATGACGCCGAGTTCCGCCTGCGCTTCGCCCGACTCGTCACTCACTACTGGCGGCACGCCGCCTTCCTCAAGGATGACCAACTCATCCGAGACGCCCCGATCCTGAATGGGATCCCCGGCTCACTGATCCACGGCCGTTATGACGTCTCCAGCCCTCTGGAGACAGCCTGGCGACTCTCCCGGCAATGGGAAACCAGCGAACTCCACGTGATGGGCAAGGCAGGCCACGGCGGTGGCGAAGAACTCCTCGCGCTCATCAGCGACAGCCTCGCCCGCTTCGCCCGAACCTGACGGTTTTACCCCTCCAAACGCTTCATTTTTGACGCGCTGGCTCGACCAAAACCCAGCCGGGAAACACGGACGAGCCGGCTCCGGACGATTATCGGTGTCCGGAACTTGTCAACCGAGGAGGACCTCCACCTGGTGGGTGCCGCCGTCGTCGACCAGATCGACTTCTGAGCCGGAAGGGAGAGTGACGCCGTCTAGTCGTAATCCGACGACCCCCGTGGACGCGCTGTTGGGATTACGGACTCGGATCTCATACAGGGACGAGTGATATCGGAACGTGATCTCGAAACTTGGCCAGGCACGGGGGATACAGGGGTCGATTGAGAGACGCTCTCCGTGCAGTCGGAAGCCGAGAATCCACTCCACCCCCGCCCGGTACATCCAGCCCGCCGACCCCGTGTACCACGTCCAGCCTCCGCGCCCGACGTGGGGCGCTTCCGAGTACACATCTGCTGCCGCCACGTAAGGCTCCACGCGGTACCGGTGGATACCAGCACGGGTGCTGGCATGGTTGATGGGGTTGAGCAGTCCGAACAACTCACTCGCCCGGTCCCCGTCACCCAGGCTGGCGAACGCGATGACGCTCCATATGGCAGCATGGGTGTACTGACCGCCGTTTTCTCGAACGCCCGGCAGATAGCCCTTGATGTATCCGGGATCGACATCCCAGTCATCGAATGGCGGTGTGAAGAGGAGTACCAGACCGTCGCCGCGCTGCACCAGGAACTCTTCGACCGAGGCCATTGCCCGCCGTGCGCGCACGTCGGGTGCTCCTCCGTGGATCACCGACCAGGACTGTGCAATCGAATCGATTCGACATTCGGGATTGATCGACGAACCGAGCGGGGTCCCGTCGTCGAAGAACGCCCGCCGGTACCAATCGCCATCCCACGCCTCGGCTTCGAGGCTCTGACGTAGCTCGTCAGCCGCCTCGCGCCAGGTGGTTGCCAGGTCCATCTCACGGGAACGTTCGGCGATGTCGGCGAAACGTCGCAAGTTCGCATCAAGGAACCATCCGAGCCATACGCTCTCTCCCCTCCCCTCCCGCCCTACGCGATTGAGACCGTCGTTCCAGTCGCCTGTTCCGATCAGGGGGAGCCCGCGGCTCCCAATCAGGGAGAGCGCCCGATCGAGGGCGCGTCGGCAGTGGTCGAAGAGCGTGCCGACCACGTTCGAGATCTCGGGGGCGAAGTAGGCCTCGTCTTCGCCGTCCTCCAGCATCGGCCCACACAGGTAGGGCACCTCCACTGCCAGGACCTCCTCGTCTCCTGTCACCTCGACGTAGTGCGCCACCGCGTACGGGAGCCACAGGTAGTCGTCGGAGATCCGGGTCCGGACTCCCTTCCCGGAGGGTTCATGCCACCAGTGGAGAGCGTCGCCTTCTTCGAACTGATGCGCTGCAGCCCTCAGTAAATGCTCACGAGTCACACCACGCATCGAGACCGTGAGCGCCATCACGTCCTGTAGCTGGTCACGGAAGCCGTATGCCCCTCCCGCCTGGTAGAACGCGGATCGCGCCATCACCCGGCACGCCAGGGTCTGATAGAGAAGCCAGTGGTTGATCATCACGTCGAACGAGCGGTCGGGGGTCTTCACTCGCACAGTCCCGAGCACGTCGCCCCAGTTCTTGGCCACTTCGCCCGCGAGCACCTGTCCGTCGACCAGGCGAAACCGTTCGATCAGTGCGCGAGCTTCGGACTCGTCTTCTCCCTGACCCAGCAGGAATAGCACCTCGACCTCTTGGTCCGGTGCCAGCGTCAACTGCCGTTGGATGGCAGCACAGGGGTCGAGACCCACTCCCACCCGTCCCGACAGCCGCCGGCCGGCCTGAAGCGCGGCTGGCCGGTCGACGCTGCCGTGTCGCCCGAGAAACTCTGTGCGGTCCGCGGTGAGCGCGTCTGCGGCACCGAAATCGGCGAAGGCCACCCGTGCTCCGAACTCCTCGTTCGACGGGTTACGGGCAAAGAGCGCTCCGGTTGCCTCGTCCTGTGTCGTGACGATCTGCATCCTCGGGACCGACCTGGTGGTCCCGAGCACCCATTCGACGTATCCGGTGACCGAGAGTCGCCGGCGACGGCCGCTGAGGTTGCGCACCCGCAGGCGAGACAGTTTGACCGAGCCTTCAAGGGGCACCGACTGATGCAGATGAAGCGCAATCCCATGGGATGTGTGTTCGAATTCGGAGAATCCCGGGCCGTGGCGCGCGAGATAGGGATGGTCGTCACGGATCGGCAGCGCAGTCGGTCCGAACACCGCGCCGCTGTCCTCGTCCCGGACGTACAGCACCTCGCCTGGAGCATCGGCGACGGGATCGTTGGACCAGGGTGTGAGTTGGTTCTCACGGCTGTTCTCCGACCAACTGAACCCGGAGCCCGCCTCGGAGACGCAGAAACCAAATTGTGGGTTTGCGACCACATTGATCCACGGGGCAGGGGACCATTGATCCTCGCCCAACACCACGGCGTACTCGGTGCCGCTGGCGCTGAAGCCGCCGAGACCATTGTGGAACTCGAGATCGAGCCGAGGGGTTGATCCCCCCGGCTGTTCGACCGCTGAGGGAACTCTCGCCATCGCGGGCTTCCTTCCGGCCTGTGGCCGTCGACGAGCGAGCTGGTCGGCGAGAGTTCCGTGGTGGCTCAGCAACACGGCCCGCGCCGAGGACTGAAACGCGGCGCGATCGCCATCGGTGAGAAGTGGCCCGTCGACGACGAAGACTCCTCCATCGGACGAAGCCCCCAACTGGCGGCCACTCTCCCGGATCAACTCCTCTATGGCGTCTCGAAGATCCTTGGTGTAGGAGCCCGGCTTCTCGTTGATCACGACGAGGTCTGCGAACAGTCCTTTCATCCTCCAGTATTCCTGGGCGCGGAGGAGGTCGCGGATCAGACCCCGCTCCTCGGCCTGGTCGATCCTGACCAGCACGATCGGCAGATCTCCCGAAATGCTGTGCCGCCAGAGCGCTCGCTGGCTTGCGGCGGGGGCGACGCTACGGCTGGTCGCCAGTTTCGGGTCGAAGTAGATGAGGCTGCCGCCCAACTCTTGGAAGACGTGGGCATGTTGAGGTTCGATTCGCAAGTGGTGGAGCCGGACCTGAGCCTGTGTCCAAGCGAGCGTCAATGTCCTTTCGAACGCCGCCGCGTCGGAACACTTGTCGATCAGGTCCGCCACCTCAGCCCTGGTACTTGCGACGACGGTCGCGAAATCGAGATGAGCAACACCTCCGGGCGGAAGGAGCACCTTGCGCCGCAAACTGAAGATCGGGTCGAGCACCCGCCCCGCCGAATTCGCCAGAGGACGGTCCAGGGCTGCGGCCCGGTGAATCGGATTGCCCCGACCGAGAAAGCGAGCGCGATCGGTGGCGTATTGCACGCCCCCCACCACCTCGCCGGTGACGACCAGGACATGACCGGCCCAGATGGTCTTCTCCTCGGTCGAACGCGGCCGGCGACTGGCAATCAGTGCGTCACGCCCGACCACCTTCTCGGTCTGCACGAAGAGATTCGAGAATGCCGGGTGGGCGCCGTCGGCCCTCGGGGGCGCCAGCACCAACTCGGCGTACGAGGTGACTTCGATTTCCCTCGGAACCAGGCCCGCATTGGTGAGGGTCACCCGGCGCACCTCGGCGTCGTCTTCTTCCGAGATGACCACCGTCAGCATGGTCGAGATCTTTCCGTCCCGACGCGAAATCTCCACCTTGTCCTCGCTGAACGATGCCTCGTAGGAGTCCGGCTCTGCCCCAGTCGGCTGGTAACCCGCCGACCATGTCCGACCGGATTCGTCCTTGAGGAACACGTAGCTGCCGAAGTTGTCCTGCGTCACGTCCTCGTGCCAGCGGTTGACCGCAAGACCATGCCAGCGGGTAAATCCCGACCCGGCAGCGGTGATGGCAGTACTGAGTCGACCGTTGGAAAGCTGATGGACGATTGGCACCGGCGAATGGGGCGAATCCACCGTGCGCGTCACTCCCTCCACGTCCTCCAGCGGACGGGCTGCCCTGCCTACCTCGTCGACCCGGGGACGGGCCACCTCGACATCACGCGGAATGCGCTCGTGCAACAGCAGTTCCGCCGCCTGGACAGACGGCTCACTATGAAAGAGGGAGCGGAAGAATCCGTCGAAGACCACATTGGTCATCGCCAACAGCGACATCGCTTGGTGGTGCGCCATGTAGGCCGCGACGAGGACCGCAACCCCGTTTTCGGGGCGACGCGAGGGTGTGAAGTCGAGCGATTCGTAGTACCCATACGCGCCCAGGGCGCCCATCCCCGCGAGCCGCTGCAAGTTTTCGATGGCTTCGCTGGGTTGCACCATCGCCGCCAACATCGTGGCGTATGGGGCAACCACGAGATCCTGGCTCAGCCCCCGTTCGAAGCCCAGACCAGGGATGCCGAATGCCCGGTATTGATAGGTCAGATGGACATCTCTCGCGGCGTACGCGGATTCGGAGATCCCCCACGGAACCTGCCGTTCTTTCCCATACGCGATCTGGCGCTGAACGACTGCCCGATACGTGCTGTCGAGGACACTCTCGGGAGGCGATTCCATCACGAGGAGCGGCATGAGATACTCGAACATCGAACCCGACCACGAGATCAGTGCGGCCTCGGTTCCGATCGGGGTCATTGACCGCCCCAGCCGAAACCAGTGGCTTGCCGGAAGGTCGCCCTTGGCAATTCCGACGAAGCTCGCCAAGCGTGCTTCGGAGGCCAACAGGTCATAGTGGCTGTGGTCGAGAACAGACTCGGATACCCGGTACCCGACCGCGAGCAATTTGCTCGCAGGATTTTTCAAGAATGAGAAGTCCATCCCTCGGGCGAGTTCGGCGGCCCGATCGGCCAACTCCGCGATGCGGCTCTCCAGCTGCCGTCGCCGGGACGGGTCGTCGAGGTGGTGGCGGTCCTGGCGATGGCTCTGAACGGTCGCCATGAGGGCTTCGGCCCAGACGCTCAGCTCGTCAGCTTCATCAGCGGAGGCCAGGGTGCGGGCGATGTCGGCGATTGTCGATGAAGCATCGGCTATCCCAACGGGAACCTCGGACGATCCCGGGGTGCCGACATCGGCGAAATGCCCGAGCAATCCTGCCAGGGCTCGGTCGAGCTCGCGAGGGGAGACGACCTCGGCGTGGGTGTTGGGCGCCAGCGCCCGGGCCGTCTGTTGGAGCAGCAGGGCGGTGTCCCTGATGCCTGCATTGGCCTCCGAACTCGCTGGGAGGCTCCCGAGTCGGACACATCCCTCAGACAGAGCGAGGAGGTGTCCTGCCAGGTTGCCGCTGTCCACCGTCGAGACATAGCGGGGCGAGAGAGGCTCGAGTGACACAGTGTCGTACCAGTTGAGGAAGTGACCCTCGAACCGCTCCAGCTCATCGAGAGTGGCGAAAGTGGATTCGAGCCGCGACACCGTCTCTGCGATCCCGATCCATCCGAACTCGCGCGCTGAAAGCACTGCCAAGAGGTAGAGGCCGATGTTCGTGGGAGAAGTCCGGTGGGCGACGACACCCACATCCTCCTGAAAGTTGTCCGGCGGCAGCCAGTTGTCCTCTGCGGTCACGAACTGCTCGAAGTATCGCCAGGTTCGTCGAGCGGTCAACCGCAGTTCGTCGAGTTCCTCGGCGGTGGGTGGGGCGGCCACGCTGAGGGGCCGGGTAGTGCTGGCCCAGTGAGCGATGAACGGAGCAGCCACCCACATCCACGACCAGACGAGCGCCACCACTAGCGCATCCGGCTTGACAATCCACGCAGTGACGGCGGCGGCCATCCCGACTGCCATCGAAGGAGCCATGCGGCGGACGAAGAGAGACCGATCGAGTGTGAGTCGGCGCTCGGCCTCTTCTGCGGTGACCCACTCGAGCATGCTCCGGCGAGAAACCGCGAGCCGCCAGAGAGTGACCACGATCGCCTCGGTCGTCCTGAGCGCCTGATGGGCGAGAAAGGCCACCTGCAAGAGGAGTCGACCGACTGTCCGAGCGAAGTCGACCCACCACCGCCGGAGGCGCACGGCTTCTGGCGTGCTCGTACGGCGAGGGATCATCCGCTCGACCAACGGCAACAACCCGGGAAGGGCGAGGGAGACGACGACGAACAGAATCCACGGCCAGACCGGTACGGCCGGGATGACGAACGCTGCGAGGAGGGTGAACAGAGCGGCGGGGCTCGACAGGCTGCGACGGAGGTTGTCGACCATCTTGATCCGAGCCACCGGTGGAAGAGGACCGCGGCGCCCGAGGATCCACGGGAGCAGCTGCCAATCGCCCCGGATCCAACGGTGCTGCCGGGAGAGCGCAACCTCGTAGTGACTGGGAAACTCCTCGAACACCTCGACATTGGTGACGAGGCCGGCTCGAGCAAACGATCCTTCGAACAAGTCGTGGCTGAGGAGAGCGTTCTCCGGAATCCGACCATCCAAGGCGGCCTCGAAAGCATCGATCTCATAGATCCCCTTCCCGGCGTAGGACCCCTCGTCGAACAGGTCCTGGTAGACGTCACTGACCGCCGCCGCGTAGGGATCGATGCCCGCCGGGGGGAAGAACACCCGCTGGAAGAAGCTGGTTCCTCCGGCCCCGAGGAACGCCGTCACTCGGGGTTGGAGCACGCCATAACCCTCCACGACGCGCCTTCCCTCGACTCGAGCCCGGTTGAGCGGATGGGCCATCGTCGCCACTAGTCGGGTCGCCGCCCCCGGGGGCAGACGCGAGTCCTGGTCCAAAGCGATCACATACCGCACCCCTTGCGGCAGTCGACCGGGCCAGGGAAGAAAGCTGGTGTCTGTTGCCCCTCGCAGCAGGCGATTGAGTTCGTGGAGCTTGCCGCGCTTTCGTTCCCAACCCATATGGCGTCCCTCGCCAGGGTTGAACTTTCGTTGGCGGTGCAGCAACAGGAAACGGTCGGCCCCGCCCGGTCCCGGCCCGTAGCGCTCGTTGAGCCGGGCGACTCCGCGCGTGGCCACCGCCAGCAGATCGGCGTCGTCGGGGGCCGCGGGCTGCTCGGCGTCCCGCCAATCGGTCAAGAGAGCGAAATGGAACTCGCCCTCCTGATCAGCCAGGTGATGGACTTCGAGCCGATCCACCAGCTCTTCGACCTGGGCGGGGCGGGACAACATGGCCGGTATCGCCACGATCGTCCGGAACTCCTCGGTGGGCCCCTGCGGCAGGGCCAGAGAAGGAAGGGACTTTGGTTGAACGAGGAACGCAACCGCCCGATTGACCAGGGTCATCCCGATGTCACTGGCCGGAACGAGGGCGAGTAACGCCATCACCCACCGCCACGGTGAGGCAGGCTCGATGGAGAGGAGAGGCGGGGTGAGGGCGATGGCGGCCACGGCCATGATCGAACCGATGTACGTCGTCGCGGCCGTCTTCTTCACGAGGCGGGAGAGCCTCAGTGCCACCGCCGGACGAAATCCAAGTTCAGCTTCGAGCCGATGTCGGCCGGCTCCCAGAAGGTAGAAGCCAGGTTCATTTTGGCGTCGATCGGCGGTGTGGATGGCCGCCAACCTGAGGGCAGCCTCGGCAACTTCGAGTTCGGATGCCGCTGATCGTTTCGAAACGTCTTCGACGGCATGCCGGTATTGGTCACGGGTTTCATAACCCAACTCGAGGTAGGAGCCTTCTTCCGCAAGTGCCCGGTCGACAAGGCTCACACGTTCGACGAACTCCGCCCACTCGAAAGAGCTGATGTGACGGAGGCTGGTCACGATGTTGCGGACCGTGACGTTGGTGGCAACTTGGCGGTGCTGGGTCTCGGCAACCGCTTCGTCCGGGGTGGTCCCCTCGACGCCGAGCCTGTCGAGGAGCCAGCCGAGGCCGGGCGTGGTCGCCGGATCGTGGTCTCTCAACCGCCTGATCAACTGCACGACAAACGGTTGGGAAAGCTCGCCCGAACCGATCTGGTCGAGGTGCGCTTGGGCTTCCTCGCTCCGACCTCCGGCTACGCCGAGCAGACCGTCGGCGAGGGCATCCGCCGCTCGGCGCAACCGCCGACCTGCGACGATGCCTTCGGCCAGCCTGCGAAGGTTTTCCACGAGCACGACGCGCAGGGTGATGGGAAGTGCCCACAACTCACCGATGGTGAGGGGCTGAACTTCTTGGTATGCGTCGACGAAGCGTCGGAGGGCGTCGGGGTCGAAGCGGCTGTCAAGGTGCGCAACGAAGGCCCACGCCATCTCGAAGATGCGGGGGTAGCCGGCCAGCTCACCAGTCTTGAGCTTCGGCAATTCGTGGTAGTAGGAGGACGGAAGGTTCTCGCGTACCTCCCGCAGTTGCCTCTCGACAAGGTGAAAGTTGTCGACCAACCATTCCGCCGCAGGAGTGAGGAGAGCTTCTCGCCCGACTGCCTCCGCAAGTTCACGGTACGAGGCGAGAAGGACGTCACCGTTGTCCGACAGGCGTTTCGAGATGAGCCGCAGTCGACCGCGGCGTTCGATCGTCTGCTGGGTTTCCGCCAGGTCCCTCGCATTTTCCTCGAGCCGCTCGACGCCGAACAACTCCGCCCGTATTGGCTCGATGCCGTGCGCAATTGTCGGAGACGCCATCAGCGGAGGGTACGGGTGTCCTGCGCCCTACGCCGTTCGGTCTTCGGGCCTCGTCACGTCCTGTCTCGAGGCGGACGACCCGCGATCGCCCGCCTCGCCATTCTCGCGTCGGTCCTGCGTCAAAAGACGAATATCAGGAGAAGGATGATCAGGATGAGCCCGCCAATTCCGATGTACATGGATTCGCCTTTCATTGTGTGCACCTGTCGTACCCATTGATTCGACTCGACAAACATCTCCCGACGTATTCGTCGTACTTTCGGACGGTAAGGAACCCCTCCCCAGCCCACCGGCTGGACCCCGTTGGGGTGCTCGCGCCGAGAAACAGGTCGCACCTGGGACTTTCGGCCGTATCCCGAGTGGATGAGCCGACCACATAGTGGGGGTATGACCACCAACGATGCAGAGCGAGTACTGGAGTTAGAGGAAGCGGCGGACGGGGTCGAGCTATTCCGACCACCGGGGGACGCGCTGCAGATGGAGAAGGCACGCGATCAGGCCGAGGCGTCAGGGTGGACACCCGAGCCCGAGGTTGAGCCAAATCGGCCTGAGACAGGGCGGCTCGCGTCGATCCGGGATCGAAGAGACGCATTGCGCGTGGCGATGCATTCATTGGAGACCACCGTCGCCGGCCCCGCATCGGCGATGGGATGGCGAGAGGCGGTCGCCGCCGCGCTTGCGGCCATCCGGGAGGCACTCGAAGCTCATATCAGCCTTGTGGAACGGCCGAGCGGCCTGCTCGAAGAAATCCTGGAGATCGCTCCACGGCTGGCATATGCGACCGAGGAAATCGAGGCGGAGCACATCGACATCCTTCGCCTGCTCAGTCGGGCCGCAGACCTCGTCGATCAGGGCGGTCAGAGTCGCGACATCCGTCGTTCGGCCATGTCACTCCTCGCCGCCCTCGCAATTCACCGCCAGCGCGGCTCGGACCTCATCTACGAGGCGTACAGCGTCGACCTGGGGACCGGATACTGAGCCGACCGAGGGCTCCTTCGCCCTGTCAGCCGTGACGATTTCATCCCCGGACTGGTAGAGCCCGGACCGCCTCAGGTGTCGGACGCATCCGCGGGTGTCGACTTCTCCTCGGCCGCCTCCTTGCGGTCGGCGATTCGCACGACCAGGACCGCGACGATGCCAAGAATGGCACTACCGGCCACCCCTATGCCGTCGAGGGCGATGCCGTCGGAGGACACGATGTTGGCGAAGATCCCTCCGATGGCGCCGCCGACGCCACCAGAGCCCAGGACCCCGGCAAGCGAGGACTCGGACTGTTGGAACCGCGCCACCGCGCCAATCACCAAGCCGATTCCGATATAGACAACGATTGCAGCGAGCATCTGTCTCCTCTTGAGGGATGGCCGTCCATAATGGCCGATGCCGCTCCGGTTGTCACGGACCAGAGCTGACGGTTTTACCCCTCCAAACGCTACATTTTTGACGCGCTGGCTCGACCAAAACCAGGGGGTGGCTCCAGCGAGATCACCACGTTGCCCACCTTCTCACCGGTCGCCACGTAGCGGAAGGCGTCGACGATGCCGTCGAAAGGGTACGTCCGATCGTGAAGCGGGCGGAACTCGCCTGCTTCCATCAGGCCGCGGAAGAACCGGACTTGTTCTTGGCTGTGAGCAGGGAGCGCCATCGCGACTCGGTGGTCGCCTACGAAGCGTGACCACAACGCCAGCGAGAGGTTGCGCCCACCGGGGCCCGCATCGCTGGCCACATAAGCCCCGCCAGGGACGATGGCCGGCTTCCACGTCCGGTAGGTGGTCTTGCCCACCGCGTCGAAGACGATGTCATAGAGAGCACCTGGAGGTGGGAGAGCATCAATGGTGTAGTCGAACACATGGGTTGCGCCCAGCCCCCTGACGAGTTCGACGTGGTTGGTGGCGCACACGGCCGTTACTTCGGCGCCGAAGTGGGCCGCCAGTTGTACCGCAGCCGATCCGATCGCACCGGTTGCCCCGTAGATCAGAACGCGCTTCCCCCGCTCCTCGATCCCGCCGAAACGCAGGTTGGAGAACGCGTAGCAAGCTCCTTCATTTCCTGGTGCGGCCTGCTCAAATTCGAAACCGGCCGGCATGAGGGCGATGAGCCGGTCCTGGCGCACGACTTTGAATTCGGCGTGGCATCCGAACCGGGCGCCATCCCAACCGAACACATGGTCCCCCACCGCGAACCCGGTCACGTCGTCGCCGATTGCCTCGACCGCCCCGGCGAACTCGTTCCCCAACACCGGGTACTTCGGCTTTGTCAGTCCGTAGAAGAGACGAGCTATCGCAGGTGAGCCCGTGAGCACGCCGAGGTCGGTTCGGTTGACCGTGGTGGCGTGGATGCGAACCAGCACCTCACGGGAATCCGGCGTTGGTGTCGGCAGGTCGACGAAGCGGATCACGTCGGGACTTCCATACCGATCTGCAATCGCAGCTCTCACTTCGAACGATCGTAGACATCGACACCCTGGTGGATCTCTCCCCGGGCGGGATGTTGTAGTTGCTGCTGAACAGGTTGGTCG
>JBBDWN010000072.1:12354-15516 GCA_040902855.1 Acidimicrobiia bacterium
GTCGTATCCCTCGGTGACCTTCGGCCCTACTCACAAG
This sequence comes from Acidimicrobiia bacterium, assembly GCA_040902855.1. Classification (GTDB taxonomy): domain Bacteria; phylum Actinomycetota; class Acidimicrobiia; order Spongiisociales; family ZC4RG35; genus DATHWB01. Next base: position 12,392 of record JBBDWN010000072.1, read on the forward strand.
TCGACGCTGATGGCAGCATCGAGATCGAAGAGCCTGCGAGGCGAATCGGGAGCTGGATCGAATCCGGCTGAGAACCGGCTAGCGCGTCGGAACCGGCAACACTCGATGTCCGTCGAGAGGATCCGCTTTGCGGGCTCTTCGCTTCAACAACACACGGATTGCCCGTATGACCAACAGAGTCTCTCGTGGCTTGGCGCAGATCGGCGCGCGCCCCTGGCGTGGCTCTGCTCATCTCGGCGTCACGCGGGGCCACCCCTCCCCGAGCGCTCTTCAGCGTGATCTCGACCAACCGGCCCCGAGTGAGAAGATCTCGAGCCCCCGGCGCAGGACGTCAGGCTCACTGAGCTCTTTTGATCTTGTGACAGGGGGCACGTGACACAGCAACCTGCCCCGACCATGGCGGGCGGCGAACTTCCGGAACGACCCTGGGCTCTCCCCGCTCATCAAGTGGCCGAGCAACTCGGCACCGATGTCGCTTCGGGTCTCACCGCGGAACAGGTAGAGCAACGACGAGCCCGGTTCGGGCGTAATCAGTTGACCGAGACCGAGCCGATCAGCGTTTGGCGGATCCTCGTCAATCAGTTCAAGAGCGTCATCGTTGGTCTGCTGGCTCTCGCCACGATCGTGTCGGTCGTCCTCGGTGACTACCCCGAAGCGATGGCGGTGGGCGTCGTGATCGTCATCAACACTGTCATCGGATTCGCCACCGAGATCAGAGCCATGCGCTCGATGGAGTCGCTTCGGGACCTGGCCAGTGTGACTGCCAACGTGCTGAGGGACGGCGACCTCAGAGCGGTTCCGGCCGAGGATCTCGTCCCAGGCGATGTGGTCGTGTTCGAGGGCGGTGATGTCATCGCGGCTGATCTCCGCCTGCTCGACGGTTCGAAGGTCGAGGCGGACGAGTCCGCGCTCACCGGTGAGTCGGCTCCTGTGAGCAAGCGCCCCGAGCCGCTCGCCACCGAGACGGTCTTGGGGGATCGCGCCAACCTTCTCCACAAGGGCACCGCGATCACCCGTGGGGCAGGTCAGGGGATCGTGTTCGCCACGGGTATCCGCACCGAACTTGGCCGCATCTCCGAACTGGTGGAGCAAGCGACGCAGCCGGAGACGCCTTTGCAGCGTCAACTCCAAGAGCTGGGTCGACGCCTGCTTTGGATCACATTGGGGGTGGCTGCACTAATCGGAGTCATCGGGGGGCTGTCCGGCCGCACGACTCGGGAGACGGTGGAAACGGCGATCGCCCTGGCTGTCGCCGCCATACCCGAGGGCCTTCCGATCGTCGCCACCGTCGCACTTGCCCGGGGGATGAGGCGGATGGCTCGTCGCAACGTCCTCATCGAGAAGCTCTCGGCCGTCGAGACCCTGGGGTCGGTGGGCGTGATCCTCACCGACAAGACAGGGACCCTCACAGAGAACCGAATGGTGCTCACCAGGCTGGTCCTGGCCGAGACCACCATCGAGTTCACCGGTGGGTATCGGAGTCGAGGTGAGCTGACACAAGACGGTGTGTCTGTCGAACGCCTTCCACCCGACGTGGAGCGGTCGCTGATGATCGCCAGCCTCTGCAACAACTCCTCCCTCGGTGACGATGACGAGAACCCCGTGGGCGATCCGACCGAAGTCGCTCTGCTCATGGGAGCGGCGAAGGCAGGAATTCACCGTGCACACCTCCTCGCCGAGCTTCCCGAGGAACGGGAGATCGCCTTCGATGCAGACCTGCGGATGATGGCGACGATCCACCGCCGCGACGGCGGCTTCCTCGTCGCGGTCAAGGGAGCTCCCGACTCGGTGCTGGTGGCCTGTGACCGCCTGGCAGTGGGAGAGGAAGATCGGGAACTGAACGACGACGACAGGTCCGAGTGGCTGAAGGTGAACGATCAACTGGCTGACGAGGGGCTCCGCGTGCTCGCCCTGGCGACCCGGAGTGTGGACGATGCCGGTGTCGACCCATACGGCCAGCTCGTCTTCCTGGGTCTCGCGGCACTCATCGATCCTCCCAGGGACGACGTTCGGGAGGCAATCGAAGATTGCATGCAGGCCGGCATCGACATCGTGATGATCACCGGGGATCAACCCGCCACCGCCAGCTATATCGCAGACGCGCTGGGGTTGGACGGCGGCCACGACCGGCTCGTGACCGGCAGAGAACTGGCCGCAGGGAGTATCGACTCGGTTCGGATGCTCGACGCCAGGGTCTTCGCCCGAACCAGCCCCGAACAGAAGCTGGATGTGATCGCGGCCCGCCAGGCAGCGGGCGACAGCGTCGCCATGATCGGCGACGGGGTCAACGACGCCCCTGCGCTCAAGAAGGCAGACATCGGGGTCGCCATGGGCATCCGCGGCACGCAGGTCGCCAAGGAAGCATCCGATGTGGTCGTCCAGGACGACAGGTTCGGATCGATCGTTCACGCAGTCAAAGAGGGCCGGGTGATTTTCGACAACATCCGCAAGTTCGTCCTCTATCTCCTCTCTTCGAACCTGAGCGAGATCATCGTGGTTGGTGTCGGAGCGATGCTGGCATTGCCGCTGCCCCTTCTTCCGCTGCAGATCCTGTATCTCAACCTGATCACCGACGTCTTCCCCGCCCTCGCGCTTGGTGCAGGCCAAGGCGAGCCCGGCGTGATGGACAGGCCACCACGCCGTCCGGATGAGGGTGTCCTGGCGCGGCGGCACTGGTACGCGATCGGCTCCTTCGGGTTCATGATGTCGGTCCCGGTGCTGGGTGTTCTCGCATACGCCGTCCTCGGTCTGGGGGTCTCCAACCAGGTGGCGACCACCATGAGCTTCCTCACCCTTGCGTTCGCCCAGCTCTGGCACGTGTTCAACATGGCGAGCCCGGAGTCGCCGATCCTCCACAACGACGTGACCGGAAACGGATGGGTGTGGGGAGCGATCGCCCTCTCGGCGGGGCTGCTCCTACTTGCCGTCTATGTGCCCGTTCTGTCCGGCGTCATGAACGTTGCCACGCTCGACCCCCGCCAGTGGTTGATCGTGCTCGGAGCAAGCCTCACCCCCTTGGTACTGGGCCAAGCCCTCCGTCCCCTACGCCGTCGCTACTTCTGACGCCATCGGCGAACTGTGAGGGGTAGCCGATGGGCTGGTTCGGAACGAGCAATCGTGGGCCT
>JBBDWN010000072.1:15616-16800 GCA_040902855.1 Acidimicrobiia bacterium
CGTGGGCCTCAGGGCCGCTGTCTGCGATCCACCCAAACGACGGTCGTACCCACGGTCAGGGCTGCGACTGCCAGGACAACCAAGGCGTTGGTCGACGCACCGGTGAACGGGAGTTGGGTCGGCGTCGTTCCATCGCCCACAGTCGTGGTGGTCGTACCACCGACTGCCGTGGTGGTGGTGCTCGCGATGGTGGTACTCGTGGTAGTAGTAGTCGTCGTGGCGACGGACAGGTCACACAGCGGCTGGGTGAAGTCGTTCGTGTCGAGTGTCACCGCTTCGTTTTGGGCAAGCGCACGGCCCTGCACGTCTGCCCCGGTGGTCACGGTGATCGCAGCGAGAGCGAGGATGTTCCCGACAAAGTCCGTACTCGTCCCGATCGTGGCCGAACTGCCCACTTGCCAGAACACGTTGCAAGGTTGGGCGCCGTTGATCAGCGAAACGATGCTTCCCGAGGCCGTCGTCAGGGTCGAGTCGGTTTGGAAGATCCACACCGAGTTCGGGTTGCCTTCCCCATTGAGGGTGAGAGTCCCGGTCAGTGACAGTGGACCCTTCGCCGATGCTGAGTAGACACCTCCGATGAGGGTCAGACCCCCGAGATCGGCAGCGGTCACGACGGCGCCAGTACGATTCTTCGCGTCGAGATATGCAGCGGTGGAGTCCGTCTGCCCCTGAGCTGCAGCCGTCGCAGTCGCGGTCGATCCAGCCACGCCGGGTGGAAATCCTGTGATTGAGGTGCCAGGTGATACCCCGACACTTCCTTCGAGGGTGGAGCTTCCTGTGTTGGTGACGGCCGATCCGCCCAACACGGAGAAGTCGTCTGCGGTTCCGAGGTTGACAGTCGGCACGATGACCGCGCTGGCGACGCTTGTGATCATGAGAAGTGACGAAGCCATCAGCGCGAACGCGGTAGCGGCGGCAAATCTCCGGTGAGTCGAGGTTTGGGTGGTGGCAGTGCGACCGCGGACGATCATGAACAATCCGAAACTGACAACTGCAGCGATGGCGGTACCCACGAAGATCATCAGGAACCTCTTCCTTGGGTCGGGAATTATGGGGCTACCAATTGGTGGCACGGGTCCGACTCTCATCGTCAGGATACCACCAGGTTGTCGCAATACGAGTACCGGCCTGCCCATCCTCGACGGGGAAGGCAGCCTTCTCGCCTCGGGTCACAGTGAAGGTGC
>JBBDWN010000072.1:16900-28344 GCA_040902855.1 Acidimicrobiia bacterium
GCCCAGGCGCCCGAAACGAACCCGTATTTCCGCCCGGTAGACGGATCCCGCCTGCGTGAAATGGCCGGCGCAGGCTGATCCTGCAGCCGAGGGCGCCGCTGAATCACTCGGGTTACACAAAACCCAGCCTTGGTGACTATTATTGGCCTCACTGCTCAGAGTCATGCGCAGTTGCTGCCCGAGACCCCGGTGGCCGATCCCTCGAGTGGAAAGGTCCCGAAGTTGTCAACGCAGACCCCATCCTCCACTGAATCCCCTCTGCCGCTTCCGTTCGTCGTCACCCCGGCACTCGCTGGCGACGTTCTCACGATCGCCATCGCCGGCGAACTCGACATCGCGACCGTCGACCTGCTCGAAGCCGCGCAGCGTTCGGCGCAAGGCAGCTACCAGGCCCTTCGCTACGAACTGGCAGCTCTCAGCTTCATGGACTCTGCCGGGCTGCGGGCACTCCTCGCGCCCGCCAACAAAAACGCTCCCATAGGCGAGATCTCAATTGCGAGCCCGACACGCGCCGTCCGTCGCCTTCTCGAACTTCGGGATCTGCAGGACATGGTCGTGTGCTGACAGCCAAAGTGCTGTTCGCCGTGGCCACACCAGTAGAATGGTGCCACGGCCCATTGGGTCGCCCGCCCGGACCTCGCGGATCTTCCTAGTTGGAGGTGGCGAGGTGGTAACCGAACGGCAACTATCCGATCTCCTCAGTGAGTTCGCCCGAACCCTCTTGACCGACTTTCCCATTCAGGGAATCCTCGATCATCTCGTTGTCCGGATCGCCGACGTGCTGCCCATCGGGTCGGCCGGCGTCACCCTCATCTCCGCCTCGGACGAGCCCCGTCACGTTGCCGCCTCCGATGAGTCCGCCTTGCGTTTTGTGAAGTTGCAGACCGACCTGGGAGAAGGCCCATGTCTTGTGGCTCACCGCACGGCTCAGACCGTCACGGTGCCGGACCTGCGGTCAGAGGACCGGTTCCCCGAGTTCTCCCGACAGGCGCTCGAAAAGGGTTTGAAGGCGGTGTTCAGCTTTCCACTCCAAAACGAGAACCACCGACTGGGAGCCCTCGATCTCTATCGGGAAACCGCCGGTCCGATGGATGCCGAAGCGATGGAAACGGCCCAGACGCTGGCTGACGTGACCACCGCCTATCTTCTCAACGCCGAGGCGCGGGCTGGCCTCGAGGCTTCCTCGCGACGATCTCATGACAACTCTCTCCACGACCCCCTCACCGGACTCCCCAATCGCACGCTGTTCGTGCAACGTCTCGATCACGCCATGCGACGCGCCCGCCGTTCTGAGAAGCTGGTGGCGGTGTTCTTCGCCGATCTGGACCAGTTCAAAGCGGTGAACGATGCCTTCGGACACCACGTCGGCGACGAACTGCTGGTGGCCGTGGCCGAACGGCTGGGAGGTGTGGTGCGCCCTGGCGACACCATCACCCGCCTATCGGGTGACAGGTTCGTGATCCTCTGTGAGGACCTCGACGACGCCTCTTCGGTCGAACCGCTCGCAGCCCGGATCGAAGCGACTCTCGCTCAGACGTTCGTCCTCTCCGAGTCGGACGTCGCAATGACCGCCAGCGTCGGTATCGCGTTCTCCGGGCTCGGAGCCGACGTGCCGGTGCGCGTGCTTGAGGAAGCCGATGCCGCGATGTCCCTCGTGAAGCAGACCGGCGGCAGTTGCCATGCCGTGACCGATCTGCGTGAGCATCGCAACCTCAAACATCAGGCCCGTTTGAATCGCGACCTCAGAGGCGCCCTAGGACGCCACGAGCTCGAGGTGCACTTCCAGCCGATCGTTCAGACCAGCACCGGCAGACCGATCGGCGCCGAGGCTCTTCTCCGCTGGGTGCATCCTGGCTACGGCCCCATAGATCCGGAGGTCCTGATCCCGTTGGCTGAACAGTCTGGCGCGATCATCGAGATCGGACGGTGGCTGCTGGAGGAGGCGTGCATTGCCGGCCTCCATTGGCAAGAAGTGGGACTCGTCCCTGAGTTCGGGGTCTCCGTCAACGTTTCGGTCCGCCAAGTCATGGCGACCGGTTTCGTCGCCTCCGTTGCCTCCGTCCTGCGCGACACGCGGTTCGAGCCCGGCCTGGTCACGCTCGAACTGACCGAGACCGTACTGATGAATGACGAGGAGCGAGCCCTCTCGGTCCTCTGGGCCTTGAAGCGGCTTGGCGTCAAGATCGCCATGGACGGCTTCGGGCCCGGAAACTTCTCACTCAGTCGCCTCACTCAGTTCCCGGTGGACACCGTCAAGATCGATCGCCAGTTCGTGATCGATCTCGAAGACAGCGTGACAAGCCGCCTGATCGTGGGGGCGATCGTTGGCCTGGCGCACGGGTTGGGAATGAAAGTGGTGGCCGAAGGCATCGAAACCGCCGGTCAGCGCGACGAGGTGGCAAAGCTCGAATGCGACTTGAGCCAGGGGTTCTATTTCGCACGACCCCGATCTGCCGATGCCATCGACGCCCTGGTGTCCACTCGTGGCACGCTCCCACCAATGCCCCCACTTTTTGGGATGGCCACGCAACGAGCGATACCCGCCGGGCACTCCTCCGACCCGACTGCGACCAGCAGATCGACGGATCACCTGACGTCGGTCGCCACCGGAGCCCCGTCTCCTCTCGCCCGATGGCGGCGTCACGCATGAGCGATGAAGACCGATTTGCGCGCGTGGCCTCCGCGTTCGACCGGCATCGGCGCGCCCGTGGCACGCTCTGCTCGGCGAGCGCCGAAGTCCTTCGGATCCCCTCCGCCGGCGTGACATTGATGAGCGCTCGCCACAACGGCCCGGTCTGTCATTCGGACGAGCGTTCCCTCGCTCTCGACGAGCTGCAGTTCTCGCTGGGGGAGGGACCAAGTCACGACGCATTCGCAGGGCAGGAAACGGTCCTCGAACCGGATCTCGAAAACGCCCGACACGACCGATGGCCGATCTTCACCGCAAGCGCTCTGGAACTCGGCACACGTGGGGTATTCGCACTGCCCTTGAGTGTCGGGGCGACATGCATCGGAGTGTTGACCCTCTACCGCGACGTGGCAGGGGACCTGTCCACCGACCAGCGAGCGGACGGCTTGATGGTGGCTGACGCATTGGCCCGCTCGATCCTGGGCACCCAATCCCGCAACGAGACACACCTGCTGGCAACCGAACTGGACGATGTGACCGGCCACCGCGCCGAAGTCCATCAGGCTTCCGGGATGGTCGCCGTGCAACTCGGAGTCGCCGTCACCGATGCCGAGGCACGGTTGAGGGCGCACGCCTATGCCGCCAACCGTTCCGTGGTCGATGTCGCCCGGGACATCGTCGACCGACGCCTGCGACTCATCGACGACGGTCCGATTTTGTGGAACGGCGGGTAGGGTGAAATCAGGCAGCAGAGAGGAGAAAACGATGGCACGCGAAGATCTGATTGCAGACACCTTTGTCGGCATTGTGGACTCCCTCGTCGATGACTTCGACCTGATCGACATGCTGACGGGCCTCGCCGTCGGCTGCGTCGACCTCGATCTGGCAAGTGCCTGCGGGATCCTCCTCGCTGACGAGAACGCCAAGCTGCGCGTCATGGCAGCGTCGAGTGAACGCGCGCACCTCTTGGAGTTGTTCCAGCTTCAGAACGACGAGGGGCCGTGCCTCGAGGCATTCTCGACAGGCGAGCCCGTAGTGCACGCGGACCTGTCCTCCGCATACGATCGATGGCCCCGCTTCGCCCCCGAGGCGGTGAGAGCCGGCTTCGAATCGGTGCACGCGTTTCCGCTGCGCATACGGTCGACGGTGATCGGCGCCATGAATCTCTTCTCGGTAGAGCACCGTGACATCGCCGAACCGGCCGCCCACCTCGCTCAGTCTCTAGCGGACGTTGCGAGCATCGCCATCCTCCACGACCAGATGGTCCGCCAGTCCGACCTGAGAGCAGGCCAGCTTCAGCATGCCCTCGACAGCCGGGTGGCGATCGAGCAGGCCAAGGGGATGCTGGCGGAGCGGTCCCACGTCGACATGGATCAGGCGTTCAGCATGTTGCGTACGCACGCCCGCTCCTCCCAGCTCCACCTCACGGAGGTCGCTCTGCAGCTGGTGGAAGGAACCCTGGCACTCGACGAGGTTGCAGCACTTGGTTCCCTCCCACGACCCGAGGCGCAGTAGAGACGACCTCACACCGATCGTCCCACAAGCGATTCAGCTCGCCTCAGGCCAACGACGCCAGCCACGGCCGCATGTGCGGGTCATCGCGAATCAGGTTGGCCATGTTTGACCGCACCTCCTCGAGAAGACTGGCACTGGAGACCTCACGGACACGGGCGAGTTCATCAACGACACTCGCGATCACGGTGGGGTACCCGCTCTCTTCGGTGAGCCACCGGAGCCCACCAGGGTTATCCGTTTCCGTGAGTAGCTGGGTAGAGGGGATCATGCGAGCAATTTGGCGGATGTGATCGGACTGCCGGATCTCGACGCCGACACTGAACATGCATCCCTTTTGGATCAGCTGGGTTAGGTCATCGAGAGGGCCGGAATACCAGTGGACGATCGCTCGCTCGGTGTGATGATCACTCAGCATCCTGGCCGTGTCCTGCTCGGCGCCGGCGCAGTGGAGATTGACGATCTTGTTCTGTTCGGCCGCCCAGGTGAGGAATCGACGGAACACAGTGCGTTGGGCGTCGAACTGCGAGGTGTCCGTCACGAACCTGTGGTCCAGCCCGATCTCGCCGATCAACGGGCTCCTCAAGACGGTGTCCTCGACCTCGTCGAGGGAATGGACAAAGCGGGGAGCCTCGGCCGGATGTATCCCGAAGGACGGAACCACGAGTGGACTCCGTGCTGCGATCGCCTCGGATCGCAGGAACGATCGCTCGTCGACGGAGACGCTGAGAGTGAGAATCTGATCCTGCTCGATCTGAGCGAGCACCCGCTCGACATCATCGTCGTTGTACTTGTCGAGGTGAGCGTGGGCGTCGATGAACATGCGGCGACATCCCTCCTTCCGCCCACTCGATCCTACGGGGCGGGCGAGGCTGGCTCCCCGTGAGCTGTCTTCAATCCGCTCGCTCGTCTCCTCACAGGTCGAGGAGGCGGACGAGGAACGCCGCCATCTCGGCCCGGGTCACCGCACCGTGCGGGCAGAACCGATCCGGGGCACAGCCCTGGGTGGTCCCGGCCGCGGCCAGCGCGTTGATGTCGGCCTCGAACGGATTTCCATCGTCGTCGGAGAACGCATCGACACCGTTCGCCGCCGGAAGGGAAGCGGCACGCACCAGGAACGCCGCCATCTCCCCCCTGGTCACCAGCGCATCCGGGCAGAATCGCCCGGGAGCACAGCCGAAGGTGATGCCGCCGGCCGCGATGCGGGCAATGTCAGGCTCATGCGGGGAGCCGTCGTCGTCCCAGAACGGATCGTCGGCTGCGACCGGCAGTCCGAACGCCCGCCCGAGGAACGAAGCCATCTGCCCCCGGGTCACCGCACGCCCCGGACAGTAGGCGTCGGAGAACGGGGGATTGCATCCGGTGGTGATGCCGGCCGCAGCGATCCGTTCGATGACGTCCTCGTAGACGGTCGGGTCGTCGTCGTAGAACACACCCCGGTATTCCAGTGGTACCGGGTGGTCAGGGCAGTCATATCCGGGGTTGACCCACCACGCCGACGTCGTACGTCCGGTAGAGCTGTTCCCGACCCAGACCCGCAGGCTGCCGTCGCCGGTGAGCACTGCAAGGTCGGCGCGCTGATCACCGTCGAGGTCGGTGGCTTCGACCGCCACCGCCCCCTGCACATCGATCGATGCCTGCTCGGACACGACGAAGCCCCCATCGGAACCATCCTCCAGGACCGAGACGATCCCTGAGGCGTCGACTGTGAACAACTCGACGTGACCGTCGCCGTCACGGTCGCCTGCCGCCACCCAGTCGAACGGAACCGGCAGGTTCGCCGTGGCCAGCACCGAGGTGAATTCGGGTCCTGCCAGGATCGTCACCGCCCCGCTCTCCCCCACGAGAAACAGATCACCCCTCCGATCACCGTCGTGGTCGGCCACCAAGACCGATCGCAGCCCGGCCGGGACAGGAACGTCGAGGACCACCGGCGTCCCGAACCACGCCGGACGCCGGACGACGACCGTGTGACCTGTGGGTGAAACCGACACCAGATCGACCCGCGAGTCGCCGTCGACATCGCCTAGGGCGAGCAGACCGTCGGCGACCGACATGCCTTGCACCATCCATCGCGACAGCGAACACCGCCCAAACGCCGAGCGAGCTGACAGGGCCTCCACCACAAGTCCCCGGGGGTGATCGCGGAACCGCACCAGGTCGGCGGCGCCGGTGGCAGTCATGTCCGCGATCGCCATCTGTCCGGAAGCGGCATACGCGCCCCAACCGGTGGGATACCTGTCGGTGGCGGCATAAGGCGCCTGGACACCCAGCGGAGCGAGACCGGACAGCCCGCCCGACCCCGGAGCGGGACCCATCCACGCGAAGTGCATGGCGTCCTTGGAGAATATCCAGTCGCCACCCCAGCAGAATCCGGCGTCCCGCCACGCCTGGATGTACCACTCAGGCATGTCGGTGATCAGAGATGACGACGAGAACGGATTGCGGGCCGTGTTGATGTCGATCGCGATCCCAAGGGCGTGTCGGCTCAACTGGTGGCCCCCGCCGATCGTGCGCGGCGTGAAGGCATATGCGTCGGAGACCGGGTACCACAAGCCACGGCCAGCCGCCGCCGCCAGATTGACCGAGACCTGCTCGAACGCCGGCAGCGCCGCCCGGTGGACCCGCGCCCGCAAACCCCCGCTCATCGGAACCACCCAGTCAACCAGGGATGCCCTCACCTCCCCCACCGTCCGTCCCAGGTAGCGGCCGAGCGGTCCGAGGATGCGCTCGGAGTCGGACAGCGACCCGACGTTCGACATGATCGGGGTGCCGACGTAGGGGCGTCCGCAGGTGGTCGACTCCGAAAACGAGGTCCACGGAACTGCCGAGTCGGTTGACCCCCCGGCGGGCAGGGCGAGCCCGATCACAAGCGCAACCACTCCGACGGCGCTATTCCTCGACCGGCCACGGAACTTGGGTGTCCCATCCCCCTGCGGCATGCCGATGAGCGTAGAGCCATTCGAGTCGGCCGTGTGAAGATGTATATCCCGGCTCAGGAACGACAGGCCCCTGCGATGGTGGTCAACTCAGTGTCTGACCAGACCCTGTCTCAGAGTTTGCCGACAACGTGGGCGAGCACCTGCGACATCTGGTCGTGGGGGCTGAACTCGACCATCCTGATGGCTTCCTCGACGACGATGGTGTGCCCGGAGGGCCAGTAGTAGATCTCACCCGCGTTCACGACTTCTTCCGTACCGTCTTGGTAGTACACGCGAACACTGCCCTCGATTACGAACCCCCAGTGCGGGCACTGGCAGTGATCCTGTTCCAGGCCTTCCAGCAGCGGGCGGAGGTCGAGGCCGGCCGGGTACTCCATGTAGGCGCTTGTCATCCCGCCGAACTCCTGACCGCGAATCATTTCTCCGAGAGCTTCGGCGGCGATCGGGAGGTCTTTGATATTGGATTTCATTCTGACTGTCTCCTTCGCGCCATACGGCGCTGTAAACATTGGATGGCTACTTCAGACTTCTGTGGGTCATCGCAGATGAAATCGCGTGGCTAGCCCCACCGGACCCGATGGTTGCTTCGCCAGACTTCGAGGAGACTCAGATCGCCGACCACGTCGATCGTGAGGTTGGCGTCGCGGTTCCACACCGCCAGGTACATGTCTGCCGCCCGACCGGTGAGCGTGACATCCGCAGGACCGTCGGAACGATCCGTATTGATGCCATCCGGCCCGATAGTCACGCGCCAGCGGTCGCCAGTATCGGATGCATGGACGACCATCGCCTTGGTGTCTTCGATCGGGAACTCGGTGGCACGAGGCGCGAACGCCATGAGCAATTCATCGATCCCGTCGGCTGCGAGGCCGGGTTCGAATCCGGAAATCGAACCGACTGCATTTTGTGCATCGAATCGATGGATCGAGGTCTCGTGGGCCTGACGTCTGGCCCACATCGCGAGAGGCGATGGCGCAGGCAGAAAGGTCATCGCTTTCACGTCGGCAGGGGCCGATTGCAGTTGGCGAACCAGATTGGCGTTCGTTGCGAGGTAATAGTCGACGAGGTCGTCGTCGTCTGGCCAGAACACGGCCAGTTCGGGCCAGGATTCAGAGAGCTCAGCGAGGTCGTCGACCCACATCTTCGTGGTGCGTCGGGCGACGTGAGCGGCGGCCCAGAGGTGAATCTCACTGAGATGCCGAACGAGATCGCGCATGGTCCAACCGGGACACATCTCGATGATGGCCTCGGGCCCGACCCGACGAGCAGCCTCCGCGAAACGTTCACCTTCCTCGCTGATGACAGCGATGTGCTCGGCAACTTCCATGGGTCCTCCCGACCGCTTCCCGCGTCATGTGCCGATGCGGCTTCGAGTGGGCGACCCAGCCCGATACTGCATTGTGTCGTTGGACACTACTGCAATTTGCAGTAGTGTCAAGTGCTATGACACCAAAGATGACAACCTCGTCGTATGCCGTCCTTGCGCTCCTGGATCTGAAACCATGGACCGGATACGAACTCACCCAGCAGGCCCAGCGCAGCCTCCGCTACGCCTGGCCCAAGTCGGAACGCCTGCTGTACTCAGAACCAAAGAAACTGGTCGAGCTCGGCTACGCAACGACGCACAAGGAGACGGCGGGAAACCGGACTCGAAACGTCTACGAGATCACGAGTGAAGGTCGTCAAGCACTCGGAGAGTGGACCGGCTCACGAACCGAGGCACCACGCATCGAGATCGAGGCCCTGCTTCGACTGCTCTTCGCCGACCATGGATCGATCGAGGACGTGCGCCGTACGCTCGACGAACTCGAATCGGATATCGGCGAGCACCACCAAGCCGTCGTCGACCTGATGGCGTCGTACCTCGACGGCGGTCACCCGTTCCCCAGCAGAGCCCACCTTTCCGTGCTCTTCGCCACCTTCCAGATCGAGATGTTCAAGACCATCGAGAAGTGGATCGAATTCGCCCGGCACGAAGTGGACGATTGGCCGGACACCCGAGACCTCGGAATGACCGAGCGGACCGAAGAACTCACTCGACTGCTGGCCCAGGATCGCTCGCCGCTCACGCACTGAGCGTGCGGGTGGCTATCCAGAGTGGCCGGAAACTCTTGCTCCGCAGAGGCCTTGCGGGTGATACCGGATTGAAGGCACCCGCGGCTCGGTCTCAGGATGTTTCGTCCGCATAGATCAAGTTCCCGGGTGACGGAACCGAACGTCTCGGCCTGGTCACACGCCACCAGCCTGTACCGATCTCGCATCCCGGCCGAACTCGCTTACGACCCAGACGTTGCCGCAGGCAGGGTCCGAGTCGAGGCAGTTTCGGAGGTCGGAATGGCCAAGCTGGCCACACTGGGCGGGATGCAATGACTTTGCGGGCTCATAAGTCTTGACGCGGTGGATCACCGTCGCCCAACCGTGCTTGGTGTCGGGTTCTGTTGCTGGCTCCGAAGTTCGCCCTCGGGCTCACCAAACAGCGACCTAGACATGATCTGGTCGATAGGGGTGGCGAGTACGGCCGCCTGTTCCGGCGTCGCGGAGCCGCCATAGGCAAGGATCCGGAATGTGCCTACCGGCCGCTGCTGTGGGCTCTGCCACGTCATCGCGGACCCGTGTCGGCTCGCGTCCGAGACGCTGATCCCCGCCCACTGGATGAGCAAGGTCGGCGAGAACACGGTTCAAATCGGCGTCAGGGCGAACTCGCTCCGCGCACGGAAGCGACGAAAGTCCGCCTGCCGGGTACTTTGACAGCGTGTCCGCATTGGTCGACGATCGCTACGAGTTGCTTGAGGTGCTCGCCTCCGGCGGTATGGCCACGGTTTGGCGAGCCCGTGATACCCGTCTTGAGCGCTTCGTCGCGCTCAAACGACCTCACCCCGCCCCGGCCGCAAGCAACTTCCACGAGCGGATAGCCCGCGAGGCCCGAGCCATCGCCGGGGTCAGTCATCCCAACTTGGTGACCGTTTTCGACACCGGCCATGACGACGGTGGTCCCTACTTGGTCATGGAGTTGTTGGACGGACCCACACTCGCGTCGCCCGGTCGGGAGATCGGTCCGCCCGAGGCGGTGGTTATCGGCGCCCAGATCGCCGACGGCTTGGCCGCAGTTCACGAAGCAGGAATTGTGCATCGTGACGTCAAGCCGTCCAATGTCATGCTCTCCGAGCGAGGACCCTGCCTCACGGACTTTGGCATCGCCTCCATCGAGGAGTCCACCAGCGAACTCACCCTGCCCGGGACGATCCTTGCCACCCCTTCGTATGCCGCTCCCGAGGTGCTCGCCGGTCACTCCCCGACCCCAGCCAGCGACGTGTTCTCACTCGCTGCGCTCGTCTTCGAGCTGCTCGTGGGCGAACCTCCGTTCCGCGGAACCGACCGGACCACTCCGATCCCTGCGTTCCGCGACTCCCTGCTCGACGCGGTGATCCGCAGCGGCCTGGCCGCGGACCCGGGCGTACGGCCGTCCGCGAAAACCTTCGCCGCCGGCCTCCGAGCCAGCGCCCCTACCCAAATGATGGCGGCGACCCACGACACCCTGATCATGCCGGCCCCAGTCGATCCGGCACGAAGCACCGCCGAGGACATGGCCAGACTGCCGGAGGCGGATGCACCCGCGACGACGCCGATCCTTCGACCCGAGGAGGAGAGCTCCTCTCCCCCGCCACCAGCGGCGAAGCCTGCTGTCTCCTATCCCTTTCAGCATCGACCGCATCTCGCCGCGGCGGCGCTCGTCGTGGGGTTGGGTTTCATCGCTTGGATGGCTCGCTCCCCGGCAGAGCCCGCGTTGGAGGGGCCAACAACAACGATCAGCGTCACAGTGCCGACGACGACCCCGACCCCGACTCCGACTCCGACTCCGACTCCGACCACGATCGTGGTCGACCCGGTGCTGACGGCGCGCGACCGACTGGCCACAATTCTGGATGGGATCCCACCGCCCGAACTCAAACCAAGGGACCGCACCGAGATCATGGAGAAGGTGGATGAGGCCATCGTTCTCGCCCCCGACGATCCGGCTGAGGCCGAGGGAAAGATCGAAGACGCAGCCAAAAGGATCGAAAAGACACTCGGCGGTGAGACCGAAGAGGAAGCCCTGGCTGCGCTGGCTGATCTCGCCGAGGCGTTGGGCCTCGATTTCAGCCAAGAGCAAAAACGCAACGACTAGGCGTACCCGACCATCAGGTAGATGACATCTAAGGTCGTCGAACGCCTCTCCGACCGGTCAATGTCGGCATCGTCGTCGAAGACCTCACGGTGGCGATCGAATTCTTCCGCGAACTCGGCGAAAACCCGAAGGGTGAGCGTCCGTCGACGGTGAGTGGGCAGGGACCATCCGAGACCAGGGCTGTATCGAGCAGGGG
>JBBDWN010000073.1:0-4208 GCA_040902855.1 Acidimicrobiia bacterium
CAAGCTCCTCCGAAGTCGTGCAGGCGTGGGGTGATCTCGGCTATCTCCGCCGGGCGAAAGCCCTCCAGGCGGCAGCACGTCACATCACCGCCGACGGATGGCCGGAGGATCTCACCGTCCTGCCTGGCGTCGGTCCGTACACGGCGGCGGCTGTTCGCGTCTTCGCGGACGAGCGGGGACTGGCGGCGGTCGACGTCAACCTCCGGCGGATCCTGTCTCGCTGGGCAGGCACCACGCTGACCGAACGCTCCGCCGCAGAGCTTGGGACCCAGATCGTCGATCGTGCTCGGCCCGGGGACTGGAACCAGGCAATGATGGATCTGGGGGCCAGGCTGTGTCGACCCGGATCGCCTCGGTGTTCGGAGTGCCCCGTGACCACGTGGTGCCACGATCCGACTGTCGAAATCGGGGGTCGACGTCAGAGCCCCTTCGCCGGGTCGACCCGCCAGGCACGGGCGGCGATCCTCAAGCAACTGGCTCGGAACCCGGCGGATCTGAACGAGTTGGTCGAACGCACAGGGCTGGAGGCGAGCACAGTGTCTCTCGCACTCGAAGCGCTCCTGGGCGAAGAAGCAGTCGTCGCCGTCAACGGACGCCTCGAACTCGGCTGAGTCAGAACCCAGGGTCGAGGAAGTTGGCAAGGAGCGCCTTGCCTTCGGTCGTCATGATCGACTCCGGATGGAACTGCACGCCGGCGATGGGGAGTTCACGGTGGCGGAGCCCCTGAACCACGCCATCCTCGTCGCTCCAGGCGCAGGGTTCGAGGACGTCAGGCAGGTCGATCGTGGCGAGCGAGTGATACCGGGTGGCGATGAAGGGGTTGGTGAGCCCTGCGAACAGCCCCCTTCCGTCGTGGGTGATCATGGAGGTCTTGCCGTGCTTGGGTTCCGGCGCCAGGTCCACCGTTCCTCCGAACACCCGACCGATCGCCTGGTGTCCGAGACAGACGCCGAGAGTCGGGATCCTCTCACCGAATCGCCTGATGTACTCCTCGGAGTAGCCGGCGTCCTCGGGCCTGCCGGGTCCGGGCGAGATGAGAAGCCGGTCGAAGGTGAGATCCTCTGCGGCGGCGGGAGCGAGTTCGTCGTTGCGGACGACGTGCGGATCGGCACCCAACTCGCCGAGATACTGGACGAGGTTGAACGTGAAAGAGTCGTAGTTGTCGATGACGAGGACCTTCATCGTTCCTCCGAGGCGGGCCGTGAGCATACCGGCGTGTCTCTCCACTAGATTGGCGCCAAGCCAACCGGAACTGAATGTGCCCGAATCCAAACGACGCAAGCCAAAGCAGACATCGGCCACCCGCCCCACCAACCCGGCCTCCTCCGCCCATCAGGGCGACCCGTCGCCCACCTGGTACGTGGCGACGATGGCTGGGCTGATGATCGCCGGTGTCGTGGTGGTCATGGCCCGCTTCGTCTTCAGTCTCGATCAACTGTTCTTGGTGGCAGGTCTGGCGCTGATCGCCGCCGGCTTCCTCATGACCACCAACTACCGCTGAACTACACGAGTGTGATTCTCCCCAGTTGTGGGGAAGTCCGTGGAGAAGCGCGGCGTTCGTAGACTCCCCGCATGAATCTCGAGGGTGTCGGACTGCTCAACGTCGTCATCGCCATCGTGTTGGCGGTGGCTATCTGGCGGGTCACGATGTGGATGGTGCGGCTGTTGTCGTACATGCCGCCCGACATCGACCCGGAGGATGTCGTCGAGGTGGACCAGGCGTACAAGTGCACCGTGTGCGGCGCCGAACTGGTGATGACCGCCGTCAACATCCTCGAAGACGCCGCCCCCCGCCACTGCCGCGAGGACATGATCCCCGTCTGGCGCCCCTGAGATCCGTTCGAACCCAGGGTTATATCGGACGCTGGCGTCCGATCGAGCCCGCGGAAGCGGCGGGCCGCGCGGAACCTCCTGCTTCCGCGGGCCAGAGTGGACGTATGAGTCCGATATAACCCTGGGTAGCAGTGGACTTCAGAGGAGTTCGATGAGGGTGCCGTTGGCCATGCCGCCGCCTTCGCACATGGTTTGGAGGCCCCTACGAGCACCCCGCCGGACCATCTCGTGGACGAGAGTGGTCATCAGCCGGGCACCGGACGCACCGAGAGGATGCCCGAGCGCAACCGCGCCGCCGTTGACGTTCGTGCGATCCCACAACGCCATCGGATCAGAACCCCCGTGCTCGATGCGCCAGGCGGCGGTCACCGCCGCGAAGGCCTCGTTGACCTCGAACAGGTCGATGTCGTCGATGTCGAGCCCGGAGCGGTCGAGGATCTTGGAGGTGGCGGGGATCGGACCGGTGAGCATGATCACCGGGTCCACTCCGGCCAACGAGAAGTGGGTGAATCGGGCGAGGGGGTTCAGACCGAGTTCTTCGGCCTTGTCCTCGGACATGATGAGCAGCGCTGCCGCCCCGTCGGAGATCTGAGAAGAGTTGCCTGCGGTGATCACGCCATCCGGCTTGAAGGCGGGCTGGAGCGCGCCGAGCTTTTCGATCGACGTGTCGAAGCGAATGCCCTCGTCACGCGTCATCGTCGAACCGTCGGGAAGCGTGACCGGAACGATCTGGGTGTCGAAACGGCCCTCTTCGGTGGCCTGCGCCGCACGGCGGTGCGACTCGAGAGCCAGCGTGTCGAGTTCTTCCCGGCTCAAACCCCACTTCTCGGCGATCATCTCCGCCGAGATCCCCTGGGGGACGAGTCCGTTGGCGTAACGCTCGAGAACCATGGGCCCGAACGGCATTCCGGGTCCCTGCTGGGCGGTGATTCCCATCGGAACCCGTGTCATCGACTCGACACCGGCGGCGATCACGACGTCGTACGCCCCGGCCATCACACCCTGGGCGGCGAAGTGGGCGGACTGCTGGGACGACCCGCACTGACGGTCGATCGTGGTGCCGACCACATCCTCGGGAAAGCCTGCGGCCAATGCTGCGTTTCGGCCGACGTTGAGCCCCTGCTCCCCCGTCTGCATGACGGTTCCCATGATCACGTCTTCGACGAGTCCGGGATCGAGATCGTTGCGGTCAGCCAGCGCCTTCAGCGGAATGGAGGCCAGATCGACCGGATGGATGTCCTTGAGGGCCCCGTTGCGACGTCCGACGGGTGTGCGGACTGCATCGACGATGACTGCGCTGCGCATGTGTGACTCCTCCGGTGAACTGAACCAATGAAACAGACCAATCGGTCGGTTTCTTCCCGGAAGACTACCGGTTCAGGAGAACCGCTGAGCGAGCCCGTCGAACTGGGCGCGCAAGATCCGCTTGGCGAGCAGCGGATACAGGAAGCGGGCGATGCCCGGGGGTCGGTGGAAAGACGCTCGGGTCACCTGGGTGATTCTCGTGCCAGACGGGTGGGGCTCGACCGTGAGCGAGACGTCCCTCTCTTGAAAGCGATCAGTGACACGCCAGACGATCGAATCGGCGCTGCGTTCCACGATCGTGACCTCACCGTCGAACTCCGAACGCTTCGACCCTGGCGTCTCCAGGTACTGGTGATACCGAAAGACCGAACCTTCGGAGGTTCCGTCCCCCGACACGAGTTCGGCCGTCTCGACGTTGGGGCACCACTCGGGATCGTTCCGCGTATCGGCGACATAGTCGAGTACCGCTCCGGGAGGGGCAGCAATCACGGCCTTCAAGGTGACGGGTCGAACTGGATGGCCCATCGGTGCCTCCGTCTGACGCATGGAACGAGTGGAGCTGAGGGGATTTGAACCCCTGACCCCCTGGTTGCAAACCAGGTGCTCTGCCAACTGAGCTACAGCCCCGGGTGGAGCCGGACATGATATCGGCTTCGTGTGGCACTCAACCAGACGGATCCGTCTGGCGGACAACCTCCGGGCGTCGCTATCGTCTCCCATTCCCACACGGGCCTGTAGCTCAGCTCGGTTAGAGCGCTGCCCTGATAAGGCAGAGGTCCCTGGTTCAAATCCAGGCAGGCCCACCATAGAAATCCCTTACGGGGATTGACGATTCCCGTTTTCGGATCTCATCGGGACGCCCGACAATCACGACGCTACAACCGGCTCAGAACACCGGGAGACAGGCCGTCACAGATTTCATACCTGATACCGACGCCATCGAGGCGCTCGACTATGAGTTGAGAAAGGTGTTCAAGAAAAGAGGTCTCTGAACCGCCCCGGGTTTCGTAGAGGACCCGAGTTTGGAAGGATGGGAGCTACTGAGATGCCGGCGGCGCGGCGGCACTCGC
>JBBDWN010000074.1:0-4203 GCA_040902855.1 Acidimicrobiia bacterium
CTCGCAAAGCCTCGGCCACTCCCCCCAACGGGACTTCGTCCCTGGGGGGAGAGAGTCCTACGGGGTCAGGACGATCATGTCGTCGCGGTGGATGGCCACTTCGCCGTGATCGGAGCGGTGGCCGGCGCGGCGGCGGAGATCTTCGGCATCGAAACGACTGAGGCCTTTGGCGATCAGGCGGCCGTCGGGGCCGGCGACTTCGGCGGCGGCTCCCGCCGGGAAGTCGCCTTCGACCGCGGTGACACCCACCGGCAGCAGCGAGGATCCACCGCGGGCGATGGCTGTGCGGGCCCCGGCGTCGACGACGATCCGGCCCTCCGACGGCTGGCCGAAGGCGATCCACAGCTTGCGGGCGGGCAGCCGCTGCGATCGGGGCTCGATCCACGTTCCGATCTCGCCTCCACCGACTGCGAGTGCCGCCACTTCGGGTGCGTCTGCCGGGGCGATCACGGTCGGAATCCCCGACCATGCCGCCATCCGGGCAGCGGCCACCTTGGTGCTGATCCCGCCCGATCCGAGCGGACCGGCCCCGCCGCGCGTGAGCTCATCGAGGACCGAGTCTGTGTGCTCTACGGCGCTGAGCAGCGTCGCCCCGGCATCGTTGCGAGGATCGGCGGAAAAGATCCCAGAAGTGTCGGTCAACAGGAGCAAGAGACCGGCGCCGACCAGATGGCCGACCATGGCGGCGAGACGGTCATTGTCTCCCATGCGCAGCTCTTCGATGGCGACGGTGTCGTTCTCGTTCACGATTGGCACGACTCCCAGCGCAAGGAGTCGTTCGAAGGCCTGACGAGCATGGAGATATTGGTCTCGGTCAGCGAGGACGTTGCGAGTCAACAGGACCTGGCCGACGGTGACGCCATGGGCGTCGAAGGCGTCCGTGTACGCCTGCATGAGCCTGCTCTGACCGACCGCAGCCGCCGCTTGGAGTCCGGGCACATCTGTTGGCCGCCTGTCGAGTCCCAGGGCGGGTAGTCCGGCAGCCACGGCAGCCGAGGTGACCAGTACCACCGGGTGTCCGTGGTCTCGCAGCCACACGACCTGGGCGACGACGGACCGCAACGCGTCGGCGTCGAGCCCCGGTCGTCCCCGCGTCAACGACGACGAGCCGATCTTGACCACGACGGTCGAGCGTTCGGAGATCGGCTTCCTCATTCTTCTTCGCCCTCGTCTCCCTCGTCCCATTCGTCGTCGAAGCGCCGGGCGTATTCGAATTCGAGGTCCCCGATGCGCACCGAGTCTCCATCCTCGGCGCCTGCCGCCGCCAATGCGTCGTCAATTCCGAGCCGGGTGAGTCGATCTGAGGCGAGATCGGCGGCCTGCGGGTTAGTGAGATCGGAGAAGCGCACCGCACGTTCGGCGCCGACGCCCTCCACCACCCACGTCCGGCCGTCGCGTCGCAGCCGGAAGGGCGGTACGACGGGCCGATGCAGGACATAACCTTGACGGTCCGGGGCTTCGCGCCGGGCTTGTTCGACGGCGCCGGCGATCCGGTAGAGCGCCTCGCGCAGTCCGTCCCCTGTCAGCGGCGAGACGGGTGTGGCGCCCTCGATCTCTTCGGCGGCCTCCGCAGCTCCTTCGAGATCGGATTTGCCCACCAGGATCACGTGAGGGCGGGCGACCAGGTCGGGGTTGAAGGCTTCCAACTCGGAGAGGAGGATCCGAAGCTGTTCGGCCGGCGGGTGCTCGGCGAACGCCGCCGGATCGAGAAGTATGACGAGAGCCCGGGCCCGTTCGACGTGGCGAAGGAACTCATGGCCCAGTCCCCTGCCTTCCGCCGCACCTTCGATGAGCCCGGGGATGTCGGCGATCACGAACTCGTGGTCGTCGACGGTCACCACTCCGAGATGCGGTTCGAGCGTCGTGAACGGGTAGTCGGCCACTTTCGGTTTGGCCGCTGACACCCGCGAGATGAAGGTGCTCTTCCCCGCGTTCGGGAACCCGACGAGCGCAGCGTCGGCCATCAGCTTCAACTCGAGTTCGAAGGTGCGTTCCGGACCGTATTCGCCCTGTTCGGCCACCGATGGCGCACGCAGTTTCGGTGAGACGAACGCAGCGTTTCCTCGTCCCCCGCGACCACCGTCGAGAATCGTGGCCCGCTGGCCATGGCGGACGAGGTCGGCGACCACACGTCCGGTGTCGTCCCGCACGATCGTTCCGGCCGGCACCGGGAGGACGAGGTCTTCGCCTCTCTTGCCGTGCTTCAGATCACCGCTGCCGTGCAGGCCTTTGGGAGCGGCATGATGCGGGTTACGCCGATAGCGGAGAAGGGAGGCCATGCCCTCGTCGACTTCGACGATGACACTGCCCCCGTCGCCTCCCGACCCTCCCACCGGTTTCCCCTGTGGGCGGCCTTTGGAGCGCACAAACGAAACCACGCCCGCTCCGCCATCGCCGGCGCGGACGTGGATGCGAACCCGGTCGACGAACATGCGACCGGACCGAAATCAGTCGGTGAGGACGTCCACCTGACGGCGATTACGCCGAGTGCCGTACTTGACGGTCCCAGGCTTCATCGCAAAGAGCGTGTCGTCGCTGCCGCGACCCACGTTCTCGCCGGGGTGGATACGGGTCCCGCGTTGACGCACGATGACGGCGCCGGCGTCGACGACCTGGCCGTCGAACACCTTGGAACCGAGACGTTGCGCGTTGGAGTCGCGGCCGTTCTTGCTGGAGCCGCCAGCTTTCGTCTTGGACATCTCTCACTCCTCTTCGGCTGCGGCAGGGGCAGCCTTCTTGGTCGCAGTCTTCGTCCCAGCCTTCTTCGCTGCACTCTTCGGGAGGACGATGTCGGTCACCTCGAGGCTGGTGTAGCGCTGACGGTGACCCTGACGGCGGCGATAGCCTGTCTTGTTCTTGTACTTGAAGATGTCGATCTTCTCGCCTTTGACGACACCGAGCACTTTGGCACTGACGGTGGCATCGGCGAGCAGCTTCCGGTCGCTGAAGGCGGTTCCGGCCTCGTCGACGACGAGCAGCGGCGTGAAGGTCACATTTTCTTCGTCGGTCTTCAGCAGTTCGACATCGATCACGTCGCCGGGACGGACTTTTGTCTGCTTGCCGCCGGTGCGGATGATGGCGTACATGGACAAACCTCTGGAAAAGGGGGGAACGACCACTGAGTATATCGGGGTGTGACAGGTGGGGGCAAAGCGAGGCGCAGCCGTGGTCACCCTTCAGGTGTCGGGGATCAGCCCCAATACCAGGCGGAGTAGGGCTGGCGTTCGATCAGCTGCGGTCGGCTGCGGGGCGTTGCCGGAAACCAGGCCAACTCTCTGCCCGCGCCGAGCGGCGTCTGCGCTGAACGACATCTGACTCCTCGCAAACCTGCCGCCTTCACATCGGCTCCGATCGGCTGGCATACGTCATGGGGGACGAGGATGTCGGATGCGTCGACAGGGTAGGTGGTGGGAAGGCCGACGGCGGCGACACCGGCGGGGGTGTGAACGTCGGCAACGGTCTGACCGCGAGGAAGGGTGGCGACTGCCAGATGTGGGGCGGTCGTTTCGTGGAGATCTTCGGGCCGGTACGGCCAGCCGGCGATGAACGAGGTGAGGTTCAGGCGGGCGGTGACGATGTCTTCGTTCAGGTACAGGGTCGGCCAGGAGTCAGGTGGGTTCCAGCGGCCGCCTGCGGCTTGAGCGAAGGTGGGGTCGAGCGGGTCGACCCATTCGGCTTCACAGATTCGCATCCACCTGTGATTGTCGGCGAGCTGCTCGGAGATCATTTGTGGGCGTCGGCGAAGGTGAACATCCGGCGGGTGGCGGCAAGAGCATCGGCGGTGCCGGCTTCGGCAATGGACTCGAGCAGGCTGACGCCTCCGAGGTTGGGAGCGGACCGGCGCACCACTGCGGGAATCCGGTCTCGTTTCACATAGTGGACCAGCAGGTCGGTGATCGACGCCAGGTCGGCGACCTGGGTGACACGATCGGCGGGGACGCCGTCTTCGATCCATTTGGAAACTGCCTGCCGGGACACTCCGAGCATGTGCCCGAGGTCGGTGCGGGAGAGGGTCCACACTCGCAGGATGCGTTCGAGTTCCCGGCCGACCAATCGGCGTTCGAGTTCGTCTGCGAGCGCTGCGATCCAGGCGCTGTCATGCTCGTTGAGCAGTACTAACGCGGCGTCCTGCGGGTCGAGTTCAGCCAAGTTCGGCATCCATTGCACCTCCGTGCGCAACCATAATGCAATCGTACCGCAACC
>JBBDWN010000075.1:0-4052 GCA_040902855.1 Acidimicrobiia bacterium
TGCATCGAAGGCGTGTTGCGCTCCCTCGACCTCCAGATACGTGACGTCGCTGCGGGAGTCCTTGCGCAGCGCCTCGACAAAAGCACGAGCCTCGCCGGGAGGGACGAGGGAATCGTGGGTTCCATGGATGACGAGGAACGGTGGGGCGTCTGCGCCGACCTGGTCGAGTGGGGATGCCGCTCGGAACTTGGCCTCGTCGAGGATCGGATCGGCCTTCATCACGATGTTGGGAATCAGCGGCCAGTCCTGCCGGGTGCGGTTGCGATTCAGGAAGTCGTAGATGCCGTACAGGGTGACGCAGGCGGTGACCGACGTGTCGACGTCTTCGAAACCCGGCTGATACTCGGGTCGATTCGGCGTCAATGCCGCCAGGGCAGCCAGGTGCCCGCCGGCAGAGCCGCCGGCGATCGCCATCCGATCGGGATCTACTCCGTGCTCAGCACCCTCGGTGCGCAGCCAGGCGAGCGCCTTCTTCACGCCGATCAGATGGTCGGGGAATGTCGCCTTCGGGGAGAGCGGATATCCAACGGTTGCCACCACCCATCCATCTTCTGCGAGGTGATGGATGAGAGGGCGGGACTGGGCGTGGGGGTCACCTCCGGTCCACGAACCACCGTGGAGGTACACGAGTGTCGGATAGGTCGACCCCGAACTCAGGTCGGATCTCCGGTAGAAGTCGACCGCGGCGTCGTCGGCGACCTGGAAGGGCCCGGTGATCTCGAGACTTTCGGGGAGCCGTCTCGCCCAGCCGGTCAATCGGATCGCTGCGGACTCCGGCCGGGGTGTCGACTCGGCATAGTGGCGAAGCGATCGACCGGCCCGGAAAGTGCGGAGCCAGATCACCGGCAGTCCGAGGAGTGAGAGTCCCACGAGCCATACGCCCCACCGTCCCACCGGATCGTCGAATGCACCCGTCCACCAGGCGAATGCGCTGACGCCGAGGCGACTGAGCAGGGTGAGCAGCGGCAGCTCGCCGTTGAGCATGGCGAAGATCCAGATGGGGGGCAGCCGTGACGGCGGCGATGAGGCTGGCCGAAGGGCGTTGACGGTCGTGAACAGAACGAACACGCCGTAGGTGAAGTAGAGGCCTGCGATCACAATATGAATGTCGGTCGTTCGATCGGCATAGTGAAGCGGGAATGCTGGGTAACCGTGAGCGGTAGCGTGCTCGGGTGCACAGCCGGTCATCGCGTCTTCTGTTCGCCACCGTCCTTTCGTCGACGATGGGCGCAGCCACCTTCGCCCTGACCTGTTACGCGGTCCTGGCCGCCGACCTCATCGCCGAGTTCGAGGTCGATCGCTGGCAGATCGGAGCGCTCGTCACGGCGATGTCACTCGGTGGCGCCCTGATCTCGCCGCGCGTGGGCACGATTGCAGACCGAATGGGTGCGAAGCGGGCGACGACCACCACGATCGCGCTTGCGACTGCCGCACTCGTCGGCCTGGCGGTTGCGCCGCGATATTGGGTCATCGTGGTTGCCGCGCTCGTGGGTGGAGTTGCCCAGGCAATGGCGAACCCGGCCACGAACAAGCTGATCGCACTTCACATCGAGCCGGGCCGTCGGGGAGTGATCACGGGGATCAAGCAGTCGGGGGTGACGGCCGCCTCGGCGTTGGGTGGTGCGCTGCTTCCTCCCGTAGCGATCTTGGCCGGCTGGCGTTGGGCGGTCGCCCTCTTCGCTCTTCTCGCCACGGGTGGCGGGGTGCTGTCCCTGCTCATCCCGAAGGATCCTGCCGTCGACCATGCTGCGGTTCGGGCCGCCGGAGATCCTCTCGACCCGTACATCTTCCGGGTGGCCATCTACGGGTTCATCCTCGGCGGAGCCGGGACGGCGATCTTCACGTTCATGCCGCTGTACGCGGTGGAGTCGCTGGGGCTGGGCGTCGCCTCCGCCGGCCTGGCAGTTGCCGTGACTGGGGTCGCCGGCGTGATCGGGCGCATCGCCTGGGGACGCTTCGCCGAACTGCGGTTCGGCACCTGGCGTTCGCTGGAATACATCGCGGTCCTCGCCGCCGTCGCCGCCGCGGTTCTCGTCGTTGCACCCAACGCCACCTGGCTGTTGTGGGTCGCGGCTGTCCTGACCGGATTCTCGGCAAGTGCATGGAACTCGGTCGGCATGCTCGCTGTCATCGAAACGGTGACGCCCGCCCAGGCCGGGCGGGCGTCAGGTGTCGTCCTGCTGGGGTTCTTGGCCGGCCTCGGTCTCGGGGCTCCGGCCTTCGGCTATTCGATTGATCGGCTCGGAACCTACGGGCCCGGCTGGACGGTGGTTGGTCTGTCTTTTCTGCTCGGTCTCGTCGTGATGCGGGTCGGCGTCACGATCAAGCCGTCGACACCCCGGCCCACTCGGTGAGTTCGGCGTCGAGATCCAGCCGCTCGATCACTGCCTTCGACTCGTGCTCGCCCCACGCATCGCGCGGAAGCATCCACATGACCTCGAACTCGTTGCCGTCCGGGTCCACCCCGTAGAGGCTCTTGGTCGCCCCGTGGGACGACTCGCCAGTCAGGGCACCGGCAGCAATGAGTTCCTGCCGGGCGCCGGCGAGGTCTTCGATGGTGGGAACCTGCCATGCAAGGTGATAGAGCCCGACTTGGCCTCTCACCTTCGGGGCAGCTTGTGGTCCCAGTCCGAACAGGCCGAGATCGTGGTGATTCTCAGAGCCGGAGGCACGCAGGAAGGCGGCGTTGGCGCGCGGCTCGGTGGCGATGACTTCGAAACCGAACACCCCGGTGTAGAAGTCGAGTGAGCGGTCGAGATCGGATACGAACAGGACGGCGTGGTTGAGACGGCTGATCTTCATCGTCGGTCACCTTTCACAACGAGACGACCCCGATCCGGGGGAGGCGAATCGGGGTCGAGAGTAGGGACGGATCGTTGCTCAGGCTTTGGCGGCCTGGACTTCGAGTTCGATCGTGATCTCCTTGGAGACGAGCACTCCGCCGGTCTCGAGCGGGGCGTTCCAGGTGAGGCCCCAGGCTTCACGGTTGATCTTCGTGGTGGCTTCGAGCATCGCCTTGCCGTTGCCCCATGGGTCGGAGACGATCCCGAGGTAGGTCGTGTCGAGGGTCACGGGCTTGGTGACGTCCTTGATGGTCAGATCGCCGGTGACCTCGTACTTGCCATCGCCTAGGTCCTTGATCTCGGTCGAGGTGAACTTCATCGTCGGGAATGCGTCGGTGTCGAAGAAGTCGCCTGAGCGCAGGTGGTTGTCGCGATCTTCCGCGCTGGTCGTCACCGAAGCGGTGTCGATCGTCACGTCGATCTTGGACGTGGTGAGATCGTCTGCGACCTCGATCGTGCCGGCGAAGGACTCGAAGGAACCGCGGACCTTGGATGCGACCAGGTGGCGGGCGATGAATCCGAGACGAGTGTGGGCGGGGTCGATGGCCCAGGTGCCGGCTTCGGGCTTCGTGAGGGTCTTGGTGGTCATCGCGGGTCTCCTTTGACGAGTCATATTTTGACTGCTCAAGGACTAAGATATCGGATAATACTTGCGCTGTCAAATATTGACTGAGCAACGGAATGGCTCTAGCGTGACGGACATGACCACCCACCGGCTCGAAAACACCGCTGCGTTGTGCAACGACACCGCGATCCATGCCTACGGAGTGATGGTCGAAGCGTTGACGGAACTCAACCGTTCCTTCGACCGCCGACTCCGGGAGGAAGCCGGGATCAGCATCGCCTGGTTCGAAGCGCTCCTGCGGATCGGACGTCATGGCGGATCGATGACCATGAGCGAACTCGCCAACCAACTGTCCCTCACCAACGGGGGAGTCACCAGGATGATCGACAAAATGGCCGACGCTGGACTCATCCGCCGAGAGGCGTGCGCCAGTGACCGTCGAGTCTCCTACGCGGTCCTCACCCCCGCCGGCATCGACAAGTGGACCAAAGCCAGCCTCATTCACGTCGAAGACCTCCGTCGCGAATTCACCGGCCGCATGACCCAGACCGAACTCGACACCGTCGTCACGGTGATGGACCGCATCCGCTCGACCTGAGCGAGTCAGTCCCCCCTCGGCCGCAGGTCGTTTGGGGGGACCGGGC
>JBBDWN010000076.1:0-3955 GCA_040902855.1 Acidimicrobiia bacterium
GCCAAACGCGAAAGCGGCAGGCTGCCGTCCGGGGGGTGCCGGGGGTCCGTCTCCCCGCGTCTACCACATGGGCCCTCGGGTAGGACCGACGCCAAACGCGAAAGCGGCAGGCTGCCGTCCGGGGGGTGCCGGGGGTCCGTCTCCCTGCAATTACACAGGACGGCAGTGACGATGTTTCTGCGCGAGAGAAGGAACAATCGACAGGCTGCCGTCCTGCGAGGCGCATGGTACCGGCGCGGTCCAAGGCTCGACACGAGTAACACTCGACGGGTGTCTCAGTCTCCGAGCGCTTCGGCAGCCTCGGCCCGTCTGAGGGCGTCGAGGATCTCGACGAGGTCACCTTCGAGGACCGAATCGAGCTTGTAGAGGGTCAGTTCGATGCGGTGATCGGTCACTCGACCCTCCTTGTAGTTGTACGTCCTGATCTTCTCGGAGCGTTCCCCGGACTTGACCATCGACCGCCGGACGCCTTCGAGCTCGGCGTGATGTCGCTCCATCTCCAGCTGGTAGAGCCGTGCCCTGAGAACCACGAGAGCCTTCTCCTTGTTCTGGAGCTGACTCTTCTGGTCCTGACAGGACACGACGAGGCCGGTTGGGAGGTGAGTGATGCGGACCGCAGAGTCCGTGGTGTTGACGGACTGACCGCCGGGACCACTCGACCGGAACACGTCGATCTTGAGATCACTTGGATCGATCTCGACCTCGACCTCGTCGACTTCGGGGAGCACCGCCACGGTGGCGGTCGACGTGTGGACGCGACCCTGAGACTCCGTTCGCGGCACGCGCTGGACTCGATGGACACCGGCTTCGAACTTGAATGCCCCGTATGCGTTTGCGCCCTTGAGGCCCAGTATCACCTTCGAGTACCCGCCGGCTTCCGACGGCGCGGCGTCGATTGGCTCGACAGCGACTCCTGCTCTGACGGCATAACCCTGGTACATGCGAAGCAGGTCTCCTGCCCAGATGGCGGCTTCGTCACCGCCGGCGGCTGCCCGAATCTCGAGAATCGCGTTCTTGGCGTCGTTCGGATCGGGGGGCGTGAGGGCCACGGTGAGTTCGTCGAGCATCCGTTCGACATCGGCTTCCCGCTCTTCGGCGAGCCGGCCCAACTCGTCTGCCATGGACGGGTCGGCACCGGCCAACTCCCGTGCTTCATCCACATCGGCCTGGGCGGCACGGACTTCGGCTGCCAATGCAACGATCGGCTGGAGTCGAGCGTGGGCACGACCGAGTTCGGAGTACTCGGACGGCTCGGTGTCCTGACGGCCGAGACGCTCTTCGACCTCCGCCAACTCCGCTTCGAGTTCGCCCAGTCTCGCCTCCAGCCGAGGATCCATCAACGGACCCGCGCTCGCACCGAGCTCTCGGGTACCGGCCCGCGAGCGAGCACCTCTTCGACCTGTCCGTCTTCGAGGGCGGAGAGCAACGACGCCACGGCAACTTCGATCATCGGCTCTTCGGGCACGCCGGTGGTGAGACGCTGCAGCCACATCCCGGGGGTGGCGAGAATCGCCGCCATCCTCTCGGAACTGTGCGTCCCCGACCAACGCAGAAGCTCGTACGACATGCCGGCGATCAACGGGATGCCGACGATGCGGCTCCCCACGAGCCACGGCCACGATGGCCGACCCACGAGGGTGAAGACCACGATTGCAAGCAAGATCACGATGAGCAGAAAACTCGTGCCACATCGCGGGTGTTCAGGACGGTATCGCTTGACCGAATCGATCGACAACGGCTGACCGTTCTCGTACGCGTGGATCGACATGTGCTCGGCGCCGTGATACTGGAACACCCGCCGGATCTCCTTGGACCGTCCCAGCACCCAGATGTAGGCGATGAAGAGTGCCAGCCGGATCACGGCTTCGAGGATGACGAAGGTTGTATCGGACTCGCCGACGACCACGTTCGCGGCTGCGGCGGGCAAGACGATGAACAGTCCGACGAACAACACCATCGCGAACGTCAGCGATCCGACGATTTCGATACGGCTCAGTTCCTTCTCGTCTTCACCGACTGACTTCTGCGCCGACCAGCTCAGGGCACGAAACCCGAGGGTGAGCGACTCGCCAAGCACGAGCATGCCCCGGACAAACGGGACCTTGGCCCACTTCGACCGTGACGACAACTTCGGCAGTTCGTGGCGCTGGGCTTCGATCTCTCCGTCGGGACGCCGCACGGCCACAGCCCACGCCTTGGGAGCGCGCATCATCACGCCTTCGAGCACTGCTTGGCCCCCGACGGATTGGGAGGGGTCGATGGATCCGGAAGGTGGCGTGCTCATGGGGCGAGGATGCCGGCGCGTCCGCTCGGGCGAACCTCCCGACAGACCTGGATCACTCCGAGTCGACGGTCTCCGGGGCCTGCTCGGCGACGGGTTCCGTCACCACCGCCTCGGCCTTCTGACGCTTCTTCGACTTGAGCTCGGTGCCTGCGTACCGCTTCTGGAATCGCTCGACGCGACCACCGACGTCGACCAGCTTCTGCTTGCCCGTGAAGAAGGGATGGCACTCGTTGCAGAGTTCGATGTGCATGTCACCCTTCGTCGAATGGGTGGTGAACGTGTTGCCGCAGGAGCAGACGATCTCCGACTTCACGTAGCTTGGATGAACTTCGGCTCTCATCGCCCTCTCCTGGCTCAGGAATTCTTCGCCACGTCGGCGAGGAACTCTTCGTTGGATTTCGTGTTCTTCAACCGGTCGACCAGCAGTTCGAGAGCCGAGCCGGACTCGAGTGCGAGCAGCACCCGGCGCAACTTCCACACCTGGGCGAGCTCCCGCTGATTGAACAACAGCTCTTCCCGGCGTGTTCCCGAAGCCGCGATGTCGATGGCCGGGTAGATGCGCTTGTCGGCCAGCTTACGGTCGAGCCGCAGCTCCATGTTCCCGGTGCCCTTGAACTCTTCGAAGATGACCTCGTCCATCTTGGATCCGGTCTCGACGAGCGCTGTGGCGATGATTGTCAGCGAACCGCCCTCTTCGATGTTGCGGGCGGCACCGAAGAACCGCTTGGGCGGATACAGCGCCTGGCTGTCGACACCACCGGACAGGATGCGGCCGGAGGCCGGTGTCGCGAGGTTGTGCGCCCGGGCGAGGCGGGTGATCGAGTCGAGCACGATGACCACGTCGGTGCCCTGCTCGACAAGACGCTTGGCGCGCTCGATGGCAAGTTCGGACACCTGTGTGTGCTCCTCGGCCGGACGGTCGAAGGTGGAATAGATCACCTCGCCTTTGACGGAACGCTGCATGTCCGTGACCTCTTCGGGCCGTTCATCCACGAGCACGACCATCAAGTAGCACTCGGGATTGTTCTCGGTGATCGCCTGGGCGATCTCCTTGAGGACGGTCGTCTTTCCCGCCTTGGGTGGCGAGACGATGAGACCACGCTGACCTTTACCGACGGGAGCGATGAGGTCGACGATCCTCGTGAGCGTCGAATCCGCCTTCGATTCGACTTCGAGCCGCAGCCTCTCGTCCGGGAACAGGGGAGTCAGCTTCTCGAACTTCGGACGCCGCCTTGCCTCTTCGACATCCATCCCGTTGACCGAGTCGATGCGAATGAGCGCAGGAAACTTCTCCTGGCTGCGGGGCGGACGGATCGGACCTGCGACCTGATCGCCCTTGCGCAGACCGAATTTCCGGACCTGGCTCGCCGAGACATACACGTCCTTGTCCCCCGGGAGATAACCCGTGACCCGCAGGAATCCGTACCCCTCGGGCAGGATGTCGAGCAGTCCTTCGCGGACCTCCTGGTCGCCTTCCGGCACGTTCTGGTCGTACTGGCGCTCACCGCCACCGCCGCCACCACCGCCGCCGCTCCGACGGCGCTTCCGGTTGCGATTCCGGTTGCGATTGCCCTGGTTGTCGTCATCATCGTCAGAGCGGGACGCCTGGTCGCCCTGGTTTCCCTGGTTTCCCTGGTTTCCCTGGTTTCCCTGGTAACCCTGGTTACCCTG
>JBBDWN010000077.1:0-3945 GCA_040902855.1 Acidimicrobiia bacterium
GCTTGACACTTACACCTAAGGGGTGTCTGGGTACGAGTAACGGGTGGGGGGTGGGGGCGTCTTTCCTGGTGACGGCTCCGGGGGGAGGTTCATCCGTTTACCCGACATCGTCAGTAACCTTCGCCACGTTCCCGTGACACGTAACACACGCTCGCGCGCGGTCGCATTGGCGATCTTCTCGCTCCTCGTCGGACTGGTCCCCGCACCGGTCCAGGCACAAGAGGGCGAACCTTCCTTCGTCGTCGACGGCTCCGGATGGGGCCACGGCGTGGGGATGTCCCAATACGGAGCCCGTGCCATCGCCGAAACCGGCGGCACCGTCGACCAGATCTTCGCCCAGTACTACGAGGGCGTCTCCCTCCAGCAGACGACCGACGTGCTCGGTGCCGACCACTGGATGAACAACGAGCCGGATCCGCTCTGGATCGGTCTCGCCCAGAATCAGACATCGTTGAAGTTCAAGGTCAGCGGGGAGGCGCCCATCTGCCAGGCAGGTGACGGTCTCGGCGAATGTCCGACCGGCGTTGCAGCCCAGTCGGGAGAGTCGTGGGAATTACGGTCCCTCGGGGGAGGGCTTTGCCAGTTCTTTCGCGACGGCGAACCGCTCCCGAGCACCGGACAGTGCCGTGGATCGATCGAATGGGCGCAGGGATCGACAGTCCTGACTCTGGAATCGGTCGGTGGGCGGCAGTACACCTGGGGGCGCCTGCGGATTCGCCCTGTCGGCAGTGAGTTCCACGTGGTGCTGGAGATCGGCGTCGAAGAATACGTCCGCGGCATCGCCGAGGTGCCTCCGAGCTGGCACCCGACCGCGCTCCAGGCCCAGGCGATCGCCGCCCGCACCTACGGCGTCCGCCAGGCCCTCCGATGGGGCGAAGCCGGCGAAGACGGCGACAGCCTGACCAACGCCCGCAAGGTCGCCTGCTGGTGTCAGCTCTACTCCACGGTGGTCGACCAGAACTACGTCGGCTATTGGGCCGAGGACGGGGTGAAGGACGTCCCGTGGGTGCAGGCCATCCAGGCGACCGCCGGTCAGATCCTGACCCATCCTGAGGCTCCACAGCAGACGGTGATCATCGCGTACTATTCGTCGTCGCACGGCGGGCATTCGGACACCAACGTCGAAGGACTCGGCGCATCCTCACCCGCCCCCTATCTTCCCGCCCGGCCCGACCCCTACTCCGTGGACCCCGCGGCGAACAACCCGTATGCGAAGTGGCAGGTGACGCTCACCGCTTCGAACATCGCCACCAAGTACGGCCTCGACACGGTGACGGGGCTGGCCGTGACCAGAAAGAACTCGCCGTCGGGTTCGGTTGCAGAAGTGACCATCACCGGGACCCTCGGCGGGGTGGAGACGACCGTCGTCCGGACGGGACGGTCGTTCCGTTCGACGATGGGGCTGCGCTCGATCTTCTACACCATCACCGGCACGGTCGCAGCCTCCTGTCGGGGCGAAGTCCCGCCCGCCGGCTATACCGACGTCGAACCAGCCAGCACCCACGCCCTCGACATCGACTGTGTGGCATACGAAGGGGTGACGACGGGCGTTGGTGACGGGCTCTACAACCCGAAGGGCACCGTCAGCCGGTGGCAGATGGCGTTGTTCCTCGCCCGCACCGCCCCGCTGCTCGGAATCGACGTACCGGTGTCAGCACCTCAGTTCACCGATCTCGATGGTCTGTCGGCCGAGGCGGTCGCCGCCATCGGCAGCCTGGCCGAGATGGGCATCACGACAGGCACATCCGAGACCGAGTTCTCGCCCGCCCAGTCCGTCACCCGCGCCCAGATGGCGCTCTTCCTGATGCGAATGCATGGGTTGGCCGGCTTCGAAATGCCGTCCGGCGCCTCCCAGGGGTTCGAAGACATTGCGACCTATCCCGAGTCGACGATCTTCGCCATCAACCAGCTCGCCGAACTGGCGATCACGTCAGGAACCACGTCGACCACCTACGGCCCGGCGCAAGACGTGTTGCGCGAACAGATGGCGTCTTTCCTCGCCCGCCTCATCCGACTGGACGGCCTCACCGGCTGACGTCCCGTACCCTTCGACGGCTCTAGATCGGCCGGAGAATGGCCGATACGTCCTCTTTGGTGGAGTGAACGCATGGCCCTAGAACCGACCCGCGGATTCCGCGCCCCGGGCACCAGCCACATGGTGGCCGGGAGCCTGGTCGGCGCGGTCGGTTCCTATCTCTTCCAACTGGTGGGTGGCCGCGCCCTCGGAACCGAGGCTTTTGCCCCCATCTCGGTGCTGTGGACCGTGTTCTTCATCCTTGCCACCGTCGTGCTCGTTCCGTTCGAGCAGTACGTCACTCGCGAGGCCAGTCTCGGACGACGCGTCCTGCGTGCAAACCTCACTCCGATCGCGTCGGTCACGGCGGGTGCGGCACTCGTCGGTGGCGTCTTCGCGCTGATCACTCGGGATTCACTGTTCGCCGGTGAAAGCGTCTTCGCCCTCCAACTGGCGCTCCTCATCGCGGGCTATTCGGTGTTGCTCGTGGGCAAGGGCGTCCTGGCCGGACACCGTCAGTTCAAGAACGTCGGATGGATCCTGTTCTGGGAGACGACCGTCCGGCTGGTCGCCGGGGTCGCGTTCCTGGCGATCGCGGTTCGGGCAGACTTTCTCGGATGGGCCATGGTCATCGCGCCTTTGGCGGTGCTCGGAACACGCTTCTGGCGCTTCGACGTCGCCGAAGAACAGCCACGGGTGGCGCGCCGGGCCCGATCGTTCCTCGTCGCCTATATCGCCGGCAGTGCCGCCTCCCAGCTGATGCTGGCGGGCGCTCCGCTCGGTATCGCGGCGCTGGGGGGCGGTCCGACGCTCATCTCGATCACGTTCGTGACGTTCACGTTGTACCGGGGGCCGTTGACCCTCATCTACACCCTTCAGGGTCGAATCCTCCCGAACCTGGTCCGGTTGTCGGAGGAGGGGAGTGGCGGACTTCGCCGCATCGCATTCGGGGTTCTCGTCGGAGGCGGTGCCCTGGTGGTGCTGGGCGGAATGGTCGGCTACCTGGTCGGTCCGGAAGTCGTGGGGCTGCTGTTCGGTCCGGAGTTCATGCCCGATCGGCTGGTGGCGGCGATGGCGGCGGCGGGGGTGATGTCGGCGTCGACGGCACAGATCGCCGGTCAGGTGTTGGTGGCCGCCGGGGGGACAGGCAAGCTGGCTACTTCGTGGGCTGTGGGCCTGGTCGTGGCGCTTGCGGTGCTGGTGGTCTCTCCGCTGGCGATCGATCGCACCGTGGCGCTTGGATTCCTGCTCGGCGAGGCGACGGCTGCCATCGCCGTGGCCGTCATGACGCTCGGCGTGCGGCGGTCTGGGCCCGTCTCTTCAGCAGCGTGACCCAGCGTTCGTGAACCGCTCGTTCTGTCGGCCGGAGCCGGCGGACGAGGTGGTCGGGGACCGGCGGGACCGGGAAGGGCGCATGGATGATTCCGTCCCGGACTTCGATGACGCCGGATTCGACGAGCACACCCAGGAACTTGGGTCGGAGCACCTTGCGCCGGCGCTTGCCTGCGGTGCAGAGGCGGAGCAGCTCTTCGGTGGGTGCGGCCCCGATCGCCTGAGTCCAGAACCGGAGGACGTACGGACTCGACGGGTGGAAGCTGATGTCCGGGCTTCCGAGGGGCCGCACCCGAACTTGGGGTCGGGGGACGGCGGAAGGTCTGACGCCGACACCCGGCTCCGAGGCGGCGAGTGGGTGGTTCGGTTTTCTCAGGGAGCCGGGCGCCGTCGTCATAGGTGCACATATGTAGTGCAACGTAGAACAACGTCAAGGGGTGTGTTTCCGGAACCCGGCTCTACGGCTCCGAACGGGTGGGTGGCGTCCGAACCGCGGGCTGGATCGGACGTATACGTCCGATCTAACCCTGGGTTCGATTGGATCAGGCGCCGACGAAGAGGGTGACCGTGTCGCCGTATTTGATGACGGCGCCGGCCTC
>JBBDWN010000078.1:0-2711 GCA_040902855.1 Acidimicrobiia bacterium
TCCAACGTCGCGCTGTTCCTGGCGGGTTTGATCGTCGTGTTCGCCCCCCTCGCCATGCACCGGGTCTCCCGGATCGCCCTCGTGCTCAACGGTCTGCTGGTGTTCGGGGTCCTGACGCGTTGGGAGCCGTCGGTGGTACGTGCCGCGGCCATGGCCGGCCTCGTGGTGCTCGGGCGTTTCGTCGGTGTCCCGCTCGAGCCCGTCACCGCCCTTGCCGTGGTCGGTGGGGCGAGCATCCTCATCGAGCCTGGGCTCTTGGGTTCGGTGGGCTTTCAGCTGTCGATGCTGGCCACGGCCGGTCTCATCACCGGAGCGCGGCTTTGGCCGGGCCACGGCCGAATTCGCACACTATTGACCGCCACCGTCGCCGCCCAGCTGGCAGTCGCGCCGCTGCTTCTTGCCGTGTTCGGAACCGTGCCCCTTCTCTCGCCGATCGCCAATCTGGTGGCGATCCCGCTGGTAACCGTCGCCACCGGCGTGGCGGGAGCCGGCTCCGCCCTGGGTGTCGACTGGCTGGTTGCGGTCGCCGAGGTCCTGGCCGAGGGGTTCGTCGCCGTTGCCAGAGTCGCGGCGCCCTGGCCCCAGCTCACCCACGTTTCGTTTGCGGCCGTGGCGGCAGGGGCGGCGGTCTGCATCCGATTTCGCCGGGTCAGGGTCTTGGCAGCGTGTGTTGCCGCGATCGTCGTCGCCGCGTCGATGGTGTCGTCTGCGGCCGCTCCCGCCCGCGGTGTCGTCTTCTTCGACGTCGGACAGGGCGACGCCGCCCTCGTCCGACTGTCGGGATTCACGATCCTGATCGACGGTGGGCCCGATCCGGCGTTGCTCGCAGCCACGCTCGCCCGGTACGGCGTCGATCGAATCGACCTTGCCGTCGTCACCCACGTCCATGCCGACCACGCCGCCGGACTGGCCGGGATCATCGCGCGAATCCCGGTCGGCCGGATCTGGCAGGCGTTCGAGCCTCACGAGACAGCTGCCTCTCGGGCGGTGATCGATTCCGCCGAGGCGCGCGGGGTTCCGGTCGAGCGGCCGACCATCGGAGGACGTCTGACCGTCGGGTCAGACACCGTCGAAGTCCTCGGCCCGAAGCGCCGCTACGACAGCCCCAACGACCAATCCATCGTTCTCCTCGTCACGATCGACGGGACTCGCATCCTGTTCTCGGGCGACGTCGAGACGGTGGCCCAGGCCGAGCTCGCCGTTCCCGATGTGGACGTCCTCAAGGTTCCGCACCAGGGTGCCGCCACCTCGGAGTCCGATTGGCTTGCCGCCCACGCCGGGAGCCTGGCGGTCGTGAGCGTCGGCGAAAACGCCTTCGGACATCCGGTCCCCTGGGTGATCGAGACGTTGCGGTCGGCCGGGGCGGAAGTGATTCGTACCGACGAGGTGGGTGACGTCGTACTCGACGCCGATGGCGGGCCTGCACTCCGCAGTCGAGGTCGGTCGCCGTCACAGCCGGGCGGTACGCTCGGCGTGTGATCCTCCACCTCTCCGGACCATCCAACGCCGGCCCGGGCGAACGGGACCTGATGCTCACCAAGGCCCGTGAGTTCCTGTCGGCGGCCGACGAAGTCGTCAGGATCGACGTGCCAGGACGCGGCGGCTCCGAAGAGGGTTCGGGTTCGATGAGGGCCGAGATCGAAACGGCCATCCCGGTGCTGCAGTCAGCATCGCTGTTCGGTGGCGTGTTCGGTCTCGAGATCGTCGACGCCAACCAACTGAACGCCGCCGAAGCAACGATCCTGGCCGAGCTGGTCGAGAAAATGGATCAGACGGCAGTGGCCCTGGTGGTCGTCTCATTCGGGGCGGTACCGGCGGTCTTCGCCAAAGCCCTCAAGGCGCACGGCAAGGTCGAGGCGATCAAGAAGATGCGAGAGCGCGACAGCCAGAGTTGGCTGGTCGAAGAGGTGCGGTCACGCCGCCTGGCGATGGACGGCGCCGCGATCGAGATTCTCATCCAGCGGTTCGGCACCGACACCGCGTCGTTGGGCCAAGCCCTCGATCAACTCGCCGGGGAGAAGATCACGGCCGAGTTGATCAAGGACCGCTTCAGGAACCGTCCGAACGAACCGACGTGGCTGTACACCGATGCGGTGACGAAGGGCAACGCCGGCGACGCCCTCCGCCGTCTGGGGGATCTCCTCACCCACACTCACCCGCTGGTGCTGCTCAGTGCGCTGGAGAGTGAGGTGCGACGCCGGGCGTTGGCGCTCTCATCGTCTGACATCGAAGAGTTCCGGGCGCACATGGGGGCGCGCAGCAATGACCGATCGATCGAGTTCTTGTGGCGGAACCGGGCCAAGACGAAAGATTCGAGCCTGCGGGCGGCCCTGGATGCGCTCGTGCGGGCGGACCGGATCCTGAAGTCGGCGCCGGAGCCCATGCACCGGATCACCATGGAGCGGCTGACGGTGGCGATGTCCCGCTGGATGGCGGGCAGATAGTCCGGTCAGTCGGAAGCGAGGCGCTTGGCGAGCCGCGACTTCTTGCGGGCCGCGGTGCGCTTGTGCAGCACACCCTTTGAGACCGCTTGGTCGATCTTCTTCTGTGCCAGGCGGAAGGCTTCGTCGGTCTCTCCAGCTTCAGCGTTGACGACCTGCTTCTCGCGGGTCTTCAACTCCGAGCGGACAGCCTTGTTGCGCTGACGGTTCAGCTCGTTCTGGCGATTGCGCTTGATCTGGGACTTGATGTTGGCCATGACCGATTCCTCT
>JBBDWN010000078.1:2811-26676 GCA_040902855.1 Acidimicrobiia bacterium
CGGGCCGCTGCCGAAGGGGCAATCTACCAGGGCCGCGACGACCGGTACAATCTCGCACAGGCCGTCGGTGGTCCACCCTTCTCATGATCGATCAGTCGCGCATCCGTAACTTCAGCATCATCGCCCACATCGACCACGGGAAGTCGACCCTGGCCGATCGTCTTCTCGAACGAACCGGGGCGATCACCGAGCGCGAAATGCGCGACCAGGTCCTCGACACGATGGATCTGGAGCGCGAACGCGGGATCACGATCAAGGCGAACAACGTCCGGCTCACGTACACGGCTCGCGACGGCCTGGACTACACGATCCACCTCATCGACACCCCCGGCCATGTCGACTTCTCCTACGAGGTCTCGCGTTCGCTGGCTGCGTGCGAGGGCGCCTTGCTCCTGGCCGACGCCGCCCAGGGGGTGCAGGCCCAGACCCTCGCCAACGCCTACCTGGCGATCGAAGCAGGCCTCGAGATCGTGCCTGCCCTCAACAAGATCGACCTGGCGGCGGCCGATCCCGATCGGGTCGCAGGCGAGATCGTCAACATCCTCGGCGGCGAACCGGACGACGTCCTCCGCATCTCGGCGAAGACCGGAGACGGGGTGGAGGATCTGCTGGAGCGGCTGGTTCGCGACGTTCCCGCGCCGGCCGGGGACGCCAATGCCCCCTTACGCGCCCTGGTATTCGACTCGCACTTCGACGCCTACCGGGGGGTGGTGTGTTCGATACGCATCGTCGACGGTCGGATGTCGCGCGGTCAGCAAGTCAGGTTCATGGCCACCGGTGACGACCACGGGGTCTCGGAGATCGGAGTGCTCACACCCAAGGCCACCGTGGTCCAGACGCTCGGACCCGGCGAGGTCGGATATCTGATCACCGGCGAGAAGGAGATCGATCGGATCAAGGTCGGTGACACGATCACGGCGGTCGGCTCGCCCGCCTCGGTTCCGCTGCCCGGATATGAGGAGCCCAAACCGATGGTGTTCTCCGGGATCTTCCCGACGGACGGCGACGACTTCGAGAACCTGCGCGAGGCGCTCGACAAACTTCGGCTGAACGACTCGTCGTTGTCCTACGAGCCGGAGACTTCGAAGGCGCTGGGTTTCGGGTTCCGGACAGGTTTCCTGGGACTGCTCCACATGGAGATCGTTCGCGAGCGGTTGGAGCGCGAGTACGACCTCGACCTGGTCGCCACCGCACCGTCGGTGGCCTATCAGGTCCTTCTCACCGACGGCTCGGAGATCGACGTCCGATCCCCCCAGGACCTCCCGGATCCGTCCGGCATCCAGACCATCTCCGAGCCCTACATCCGGGCGATGATCCTCAGCCCATCCGAGTTCATCGGGACGATCATGGAACTCGTCACGAACCGGCGCGGGGAGATGGGATCGATGACCTATCTGAGTCCCGAGCGAGTCGAGATGACCTACCGCATCCCGCTGGCCGAAATCGTCCTCGACTTCTTCGACAACCTGAAGTCCCGCACCAAGGGGTATGCCTCGTTGGACTACGAGCCGGACGGGTACGGACCGTCCGACCTGGTCAAGGTTGAGGTCCTCCTCAACGGTGCGGCCGTGGACGCGTTCTCTGCGATCGTCCATCGGGACAAGGCATACGACTACGGCAAGATGATGGTCGAGCGTCTCAAAGAGCTCATCCCGCGGCAGATGTTCGACATCCCCATCCAGGCGGCGATCGGTTCGAGGATCATCGCCCGCGAGACCGTCAAGGCGCGCCGCAAGGATGTGACGGCCAAGTGTTACGGCGGTGACATCAGCCGAAAGCGCAAGCTGTTGGAGAAGCAGAAGGAAGGCAAGAAGCGGATGAAGATGGTGGGCTCGGTGGAAGTGCCGCAGGAGGCGTTCGTCGCCGCCCTCCAGGTCGACCAGTGATCTCGGCGGCGTCGGCGGCCGCAGTCGAAGACGCTGCCTCTCTGGCCACCGCCTACGTCCACATCCCCTTCTGCGCCAGGGTGTGCCCGTACTGCGACTTCACCGTCGTCGAGGGCCGCGACGACGTGACAGATCGGTACGTCTCCGCACTCCGACAGGAGATCGATTCGACCCCTCCGTGGCGGCCCCTCGATGCGGTGTTCGTGGGCGGCGGTACCCCGAGCCGGATCGGCGCTGGGCGTCTCGGCTCGATCCTCGACGCGATCCGGCGTACACACGGCATTCGTGGCGGGGCCGAGGTCACGCTCGAGGCGAATCCCGAGGACATCGACGACGAGTCGGCCGCCGCGCTGGTCGACGTGGGTTTCTCGCGTATTTCTCTCGGTGTCCAGTCGTTCGACGACCGAGTGCTTGCCGACCTCGGCCGGATGC
This sequence comes from Acidimicrobiia bacterium, assembly GCA_040902855.1. Lineage (GTDB taxonomy): Bacteria > Actinomycetota > Acidimicrobiia > Spongiisociales > ZC4RG35 > DATHWB01. The sequence goes on from JBBDWN010000078.1 coordinate 5,130, forward strand.
ACGACTCGCTGCGGGCTACCGAGTCTGTCGCGGCCGCGTTGAGCGCAGGGTTCGACTCTGTCTCGGTCGACTTGATCTTCGGTTCGCCCACCGAGACGACGGCGTCGTGGGACAGGACTCTCCGTTCGGCCATCTCCCTGGCTCCGCAGCACATCTCCACCTACTCGCTCACCGTCGAACCAGGCACCGTCCTGTGGAAGCAGGTGAGGGGCGGGGCGCCCGAACCCGACGGCGACATCCAGGCGGACCGTTGGGAAGCAGCCACCGAGATGCTGGAGTCCGCCGGATACGAGCGCTACGAGGTATCGAATTTCTCCCGGTCCGGTCATCACTGCCGCTACAACGCCGCCGTCTGGGGGCATGCCGAGTATCTGGCGTTCGGTGTCGGCGCCCACGGGTACCGGAACGGCGTGCGGACAGTGAACGTTCGCCGACTCGACACCTATGTCGAGAGGGTCGAGACGGGTATCGGTCCGACGCAGGCGTCAGATCCTGTCGGGGGCTGGGCCCGAGAACAGGAGAGGCTGTTCGTCGGACTCAGGCGTACCGCCGGTGCGCTGCTCGGTGACGGCGGTGCCGCGCTGATCGCCAGCGACGCCGGGCGGCGCCTCGTCGAGCACGGGGTGATCGACGTGGTCGACGGTCGCCTGGTGATTGTTCGACCCCTCCTGACCGATGAGGTGCTTCGGGCGGTCCTCGCCCTCGATCCACGCGGTCCGGGGTGACTGTCACTCTCGGGGGGAGAGTGCTAAATTTGGCTTCACATGGATGACCGACAGACCGACGAACGCGACGATCGTCGGGACGAGGTGCTCAGGGCGCTCGTCGAGGAGCACATCCGCACGGGCGAGCCCGTCAGTTCCAAGACCGTGCTCGAGTCGACTGGGCTGCCCGTCTCCGGCGCAACCATTCGCAACGAACTGGCGTCGCTCGAACGCGAGGGTTTTGCGGTTCAGCCCCACACGTCCGCCGGGCGCGTGCCGACAGCCCGCGCCTATCGCTATTACGTCGACCATCTGTCGCCGACGAAGCTGCACAATCCCACCCAGCGCCGGATCTCCGACTTCTTCGCCACGATGCACGTCGAACTCGGTCGTCTTCTCAAGGCGACGACGGAACTCCTCACCGACCTCACCCAGTACCCCTCGGTGGCCATCGGGCCCGGCGCCACCGGCGAGATCGTGCGGGCGACGCATCTCGTTCAGACGGGTGCGAAGACTGCGCTGCTCGTGGTTGTGACGGCCTCGGGGCGAGTGTCCCAAGAGCTGTGTCGGCTCCCCGAGCCGATGACCACCAAGGAATTGGAGCGGACCGAAGAGGTCCTCGCCAGATCGGTCGTAGGGAAGGAAATCTCATCGACGTCTGACTTCGCGCTCCGCTCGGTCGAGGTGTCTGCCCCGGTCAGAGCGGCGTTGTCCGTTGTCGAGAACGCGCTGCGCGATGCCTCTGCCCGGACCGCCGACGTGTATGTCGGCGGCACCCGACAGATGGCGACGGTATGGGACAACCTCACCACCGTTCAGCGGGTTCTCGAGGTGCTCGAGCGGGAGGCCACACTGCTGAGCATGCTCGGAGGTGCGGAGGGGACCAGCATTCGCATCGGAGACGAGCTGCCCACCGATGACGTCGATCTCGCAGTCGTGTCGACGGGCTACGAGATCGCCGCCGGGGGCGGCCGGGTGGGAGTGATCGGCCCCATGCGCATGGACTATCGGAAGGTGATCTCTGCGGTCGAAGGTGTCAGCCGCGAACTGGGCGACCGGATGGCGGACTGACTCGAAAATGGCCAAGGATTACTACGGGGCGCTCGGCGTCGGCCGAGACGCGGCGCCTGAAGAGGTCAAACGGGCATTTCGGAGGCTCGCCCGCGAGAGCCATCCCGACGCCAACCCGGGCGATCCGCACGCCGAGGAGCGCTTCCGCGAGGTGGCCGAGGCCTATGAAGTGCTGTCCGATCCCAAGAGGCGCGCCGCATACGACCGAGGTGACACGCTCGACCTCGGTGACCTCTTCGGCGGGTTCGGAGGCGGCGGACTCGACGATCTTCTGCGCTCGGTCTTCGGTGAGAGCGGGCTGTTCGGGGCCGCGACGGGCGCCGGGCCCGGTCGAGGAAGGGACGTCCTCACCAGGGTGCGAATCTCGCTCGCTCAGGCGGCTTTCGGAACGCCGATCGACGTCAAGTTCAGGACTTCGGTGCTGTGCGATGTCTGCCAAGGCTCGGGAGCCAAACCGGGGACCGACCGGCTCACCTGTCCAACCTGTCAGGGCACCGGCGCACAGCGGGTGGCACGCCGGGGGATTCTCGGAACAATGATGTCGGTCACGACGTGTGGCACGTGTTCGGGTGCCGGCGAGATCATCACCGAACGGTGTGAAGGATGCGCCGGTGCCGGCACGGTCGACGAGGATCGGACTGTCGGCGTCGAGATCCCGCCTGGCGTCGCCACCGGGACGCGGCTGCGGCTGAACCATGAGGGTGAGGCGGCTGGGCGCGGCGGACGAGCTGGCGACCTGTTCGTCGAGATCCAGGTCCTCGCCGATGACCGGTTCGAGCGGCAGGGTGACGATCTGATCCACCGAACTTCGATCGGTATCGCAGAGGCAGCGTTGGGTACCACCATCGAAGTGCCCTTGATCGACGACGAGACGATCGAAGTCGACGTGCCCGCCGGGACCCAGCCTGGATGGGTGACTCGTCTGCCAGGGAAAGGGATGACGAGGCTTGGTCGACGGGGGAGGGGCGACCTGGCGGTCGTCGTCGGAGTCGAAGTTCCCACCGACCTCTCGGTCGAGGAGGAGGACCTCCTTCGCCAGTTCGCCGAACAGAGGAGTGAACAGCCGGCGAGCCGCAAGCGGCGCTGGATCTGATGGCCAGACACGTCCCGCACCTCTACGTGTCGGGGCCGTGGGAAGCTCCCATCCTCCCGCTCACCGACGCGGCCGTCAGGCACCTCCGCAAGTCCCTCCGCTGCTCGGACGGTGATGCGCTGTCGTACAGCGATGGCGCCGGTCAGATCGGTGAGGGGCGTCTCGAGGGGAGCAGCGTCGTCCGGGGCGACGAGCACGAGGTGCCGCAGGGCCGGCTCCCGGTCATTGCGGTGGCGGCCCCGGCCAACAAGGACCGGGTCCGCTTCCTCGTCGAAAAGCTCGCCGAACTCGGTACGCCGGAGCTCTGGTGGTTGACCACGGCGTTTGGTGAGGGCCGATTGCCACCGGACGGCAAGGTCGAATCTTGGTGCCGCAGCGCCCTCGAGCAGAGCCGGTCGGCATGGTTGATGAGAGTCTCGAAGCGGACGATCGGTCTCGGCGAACTCCCACCCGGGACGGTGTTCGCCGATCAGTCCGGCTCAACCGATGAGATCGGGACCGCCCCATGCGTGGCGATCGGTCCAGAGGGAGGGTGGGCGCCCGGTGAGATTCCCGAAGGTGCGCCAGTTCGTTCCTTCGGAACATCGGTGCTCCGCGTCGAGACTGCCGCGGTCGCCGCCACCGTCCTGGCAGTTTCCCAAAGATCACCTGACCACTGAGAGTGGTAACCTGGTGCGCCGGGGGAGGGAAGACACATGATGAACACCCGTCCGTACGTCGCCCGGTACCGGCTGGCATGAGCCGCTTCAACGACGAGGTCGGCGAACGTCTTCGAATCGCTCGCCGCGGGCGCGGCATGTCGCTCTTCGACGTCGAAGGGGCATCTGACGGCGAGTTCAAATCGTCGGTGCTCGGTGCCTACGAACGAGGCGAGCGCAGCGTCTCAGCCGCTCGACTGTGGCGACTCGCCCAGATCTACGAGGTGCATGTCGCCAGCCTCCTCCCCGGGGCCGAGAGGACCGATGTCGATGGCCAGGGTGTGCTGGTCGATGTCGATTCAGCGGAGAGGCTCTCCGAGGGGAAGGGGGAGTTGGTCGAGCGGTATCTCAGCGCGATCCAGGTGATGCGCAAGGATCCGCGTGGGCCGACGTTGGCGGTGCGAAAGTCCGATCTCCGGGTGCTGAACGCCCTGATCGAGTCGGATACACCCGGCGAGCCGATGAAACGGCTCGCCGAACGTGAGGACTGACCGTCTCGGCGAGTTGGGAGAGATCCGCAGTCTCCCACCTATACTGGCGGAGTCCCACTTCCGGGGCATCCCACAGTGAATTCTGAACTCACCGAACGCCGTTTGCGCGTCCCTTCGAATCACCTGATGCTGGATCTTCTCGGCACAGGAGATGTTCACCTCCGCACCCTCGAGGAGTCCTTCCCCGACGTGCGGGTGACCGCGCGCGGCAACGAGTTCGTACTGTCCGGCGACGACGAAGCCGTTTCACTGGCCGAGACGGCGATCGGCGAGTTGCTGATCATCATCCAGGAAGGCCAGAAACTGGACGAATCCCGGGTGCGCCAGGTCGTGCAGATGGTTCGCGAGAAGGTCCCGAGTCCCAGTGGTGTGCTCTCCGAAGGCATCGAGGTCGGCAGAGGCAAGATGGTCAGGGCGAAGACCCTGGGCCAGCAGCTCTACATTCAGGCGATCCGGGACAACACCCTGACCTTCGGCATCGGTCCGGCAGGCACCGGCAAGACCTACCTGGCGATGGCGGCCGCCGTCGAGGCGCTGGTTTCGGGCTCGATCCGCCGCATCCTCCTCACGCGCCCCGCGGTGGAGGCGGGCGAGCGGCTCGGGTTCCTTCCAGGGGATCTCGCCCAGAAGATCGATCCCTACCTCCGTCCGCTGTACGACGCCCTCTGGGACATGTTCGGTCCCGACGAGACGACCAGGCTGATGGAAAGGGGCACCATCGAAATCGCTCCGCTCGCCTACATGCGGGGCCGCACCCTCAACGACGCGTGCGTGATCCTCGACGAAGCCCAGAACACCTCACCCGAGCAGATGAAGATGTTTCTCACTCGACTTGGGTTCAATTCGAAGATGATCATCACCGGCGACATCACCCAGACCGATCTGCCCAGTCAACAGCAGTCCGGTTTGCGCATCGTGCGGGGGATTCTCGAAGGGATTCCGGGCGTGGCGTTCGTGGAGCTCTCGTCCCGTGACGTGGTGCGGCACCGGATCGTGGCCGCCATCGTCGAGGCCTACCAGCGGTTCGAGGACGACGGACGATGAACGCCTCCATCGTGCGCGCCGTCGCCTTCATCTCGACCGTGGCCCTGGCGTGGGGTGTCCTGGTCTTTGGAGCCCAAGGTGCTGTCACCTCCTTCGAGCCGGGCGAGATCGCCGAACGGACCTACACCGCGCGGATTCCCGCCGAGGTGTTGGACGCAGCTGCTTTCGAGCTGACGCAGGCAGACGCAGCCGCGGCAGTCGAGCCGGACGTCCGGCGCAACGACGAAGCCGAGCGGGACACTCTGCTGGCGATAGATCAGCTGTTCGACGACGTCCGTTCCGCCGTGATCCTGGCCGCCCTGCCTCAGCTTCCGTCGGTTGACCCGGTTCCGTCGACGACGACAACGACATCGACCGCGCCTCCGGACGACGGCAGCACGACGACGACCCTTGTTCCCGAAGAGGTGGAACCGGCCAGGATCGAAGGGCTCGTCTTCATCGATGCGAATTCCGACGGCGTGTACGAGCCGATGCCGAACGTCGTTCTGAGCGACGCCCCCGCGACGAGCATCGATCTCGTGGCGAGGTCTGCTGACGGCGAGGTCTATCGATTCGCGACCGGACTCGACGGCCGATATGCGCTGGAAGTGCCGCCAGGCGAGTACGAGCTCGGTCTTCTGACATCGGATCGCGACATTCCCGAGAATATGACCGTATCAACCGAGCTCCCCGTCCAGGACCTCATTTGCGAGGCCGGGTCGACGTGTACTGCGGTGGCGATTGGGCTCGGCCCCGCGACGCGCCCGTTGGACGTCCAGGTGGCCGAACTCAGCGCGACCTACGGCGTGCTCGACGAGGACACGATCGCGACTCTCGCGTCGATCGCCACCGAGGATGTCGTCCGGGCGGCGGTCGGAACCACCGAAGCGCTTCGAGTCCTGGAATCCCAGGTCCAGGGCGAGATCGCCCGCCGCTTCACGCTCGAGATCAACAACCTCGACGAGCTTCGAGTCGCCCAGAACGAGGTCACTTCGAGCCCGCCCATCGTGTTCATCGACGGAGCCATTTCGGAGGAGGGTCGCACCGCGGTCGGCGACATCGTCGCGTCGTTCCTTCGTCCCAATACCGAGATCGACCAGATCGCCACCCAACTCCTTCAAGACGAGGCCAGCGCGGCGGTGGATGAGGCCGAGTTCTTGCGGGAATTCGCGGCCGACCAGACGATCGTCTTTGTCGGCGAGCCGTTCAGTCAACTCGCAATCGACGCGATTGCCGCCACGAACGCAGCTGACGTCCAGCCCGTCCGCTTGGCCGCGATCGCCGCGATGCTGGCCGTTCTGATGGCCACGCTCGCCTTCTATCTGTCCCGTTTCCGCAGACAGTTCTGGGAGGCCCCGCGCATGGTGGCGCTCTTCTGCCTGCTCGTGGTCATGGCTGCAGGGGCGATCCGCCTGACGATGGAAATACGCGAGCAGGCGTCGTGGTTCATCTTGCCTGCCGTGGCGTTCGGCTACCTCGCCGCAGTGCTCTTCGACAACCGGATGGGCACTCTCATGTCCATCGTGCTCGGGATCATGGCGGCCACGGCCACCCGCAATCCAGGGGTGGCGGTGTTCGCCACCCTGGCAACGCTTGCTCCGATCGGATTTGTCAGCAGGGTCTCGAGCAGGCGAGCCTTCCGAAATTCCGTTCTCACGTCGTCGCTCGCGATCGGCGTCATTGCAGCGGCGGTGTCGTGGCTCTTCCTCACTCCGGCAGACGCTCTCGCCGACGAGGTGCTCACGACCGTTGGGCTTTCCATCGCCTGGGCGATCGGGGCGGCGCTGATCGGGTCGCTGGTCGCACTCGCCGCGATGCCGTTCTTCGAATCGATCTTCGACGTCACCACCACGCTCCGCCTGCTCGAAGTGATCGACCGAAACCATGAAGGGCTTCAACTGCTGCAGGAGGAGGCGTTCGGCAGTTTCAACCACTCCCTGATGGTCGGAACCCTGGCGGATGCTGCGGCGCGGTCCATCGATGCGAACAATCTCTTGGCCCGAGCGGCGGCGTACTACCACGACCTCGGAAAGACGGAGAACCCCCTGTACTTCATCGAGAACCAGTTCGGCATCTCCAACCCCCACGACGAACTCGACCCCGAGGAGTCCGCCGAAGTGGTGCGCAAGCACGTGCTCGACGGGATGGTGCTCGCCAGGAAATACAAGATCCCCTCGGAGGTGGCCGAGGGGATCGTCTCGCATCACGGCGACGGGATCATGCGGTTCTTCTACGACAAGGCGATCACATTGCGTGGTGAAGAGAACGTCAATCCGGACGACTTCCGGCATGCGGGGCACAAGCCACGGAGCAAGGAGATGGCGATCCTGATGATGGCGGACTCGGTGGAGGGCGCCTGCCGGGCGGTCTTCGAACGCGAGGAACCGTCATCCGAGGCGATCGAGAAGGTGGTCACGCGTGTGATCGACGAGAAGGTAGGTGACGGACAACTCCAGGAATGTGACCTCACGATGGGCGAGCTGACCCGCGTGAAGCGGGCGTTCATCGAGGCACTCGCCGGGCATTACCATCGTCGTATCCAATACCCGAACTTCCCCGGCAGCTGATGGACGAACCTCGAAGTATCGAGGTTCGTCGGTGAACATCTCCTTCTCCGACGAACAGGCGAGACAGATCGACGAGTCGGCACTCATCGAGATGGCGTCTCAGGTCCTCACGCACGAGCGCTATCCCGCCCGCACCGAACTGGCGATCACCGCCGTCACGGACGAGGCGATGGCGACGCTCAAAGCCGAGCACATGGGGGTTCACGAGCCCACCGACGTCCTGAGCTTCCCGATCGACGAACTGACCGCGGGCCAGCCGCCAACCGTCGCCACAGATGGTCCGCCGCTGCTGCTCGGGGACATCGTGATCGCTCCCGGCGTCATCGCTCGCCAGGCGTCCGAGCACGGCGTGTCCGAATCAGAGGAACTGGCGTTGATGATCGTTCACGGCGTCCTGCATCTCATGGGCTGGGACCACGGCGATGACGAAGAGGCCGAGCAGATGGAAGCGCGCGAACGCCAGATTCTTGCCCTGGCGGGGATGGTGCGACGATGACGGTATTGGCTCTCATCGGAGCCGCAGTGGCGGTCCTGACGGCAGGTTTGCTTCGGTCTGGAAGCGCCTCACTCGTGCGGACGCCGCGCGCCGACGCGTTGCACGATGCCTCGGAAGGATCCGCCGGCGCCGAGCGCGTCGCCCGACTGCTCGAGGATGCGGAGTTGATCGTGCCGTCGATCAACATCGTCCACTCGATACTCGTGGTGTTGGCTGCGGTCCCGAGCACCTGGGCGATCAGCGTGACGAACACGGGGCTGGCGACGGCGTTTCTTCTTGGTGGATTGGTGATCGGGCTGAGCCTCGTCGCCGATCTGATCCCTCGGATGCTGGGACGGGCGCGGCCACGCACGCTGGCGTATCGGCTCTCGTGGTTGTTGGCGGTCGCGATCGCCCTTGGCTCGCGGGCCGCCGAGATCCTGTGGGACGAGAGCGAAGGTGAAGAGCACGAAGAGGACGAGGAAGACGAAGAAGAAGTCGACCTGATCGAATCGGTTCTGCTCTTCTCCGAGACGATCGTCCGCGAAGTGATGGTCCCGCGCACCGACATGGTGACCGTGGATGCCGAGGCCGGCCTGGGCGTGCTGCTCGAATTGATCGAGGCGACCGGATATTCCCGCATCCCGGTGGTCGGTGAGGGGATGGATGATGTCGTCGGGCTTGTCATCGCCAAGGACCTCCTCCCGCGTCTCGCCAACGGCAACCGCCCTGATGTCGTCTCGGAAGTGATGCGTCCCGTCGACCACATACCCGAATCCAAGCGGGTCCCTGAGCTGTTGCGTGATATGCAGGTCTCGAAGTCGCACATGGCGATCGTGGTCGACGAATTCGGCGGCACCGCCGGTCTCGTGACGATCGAAGATCTCCTGGAGGAGCTGGTCGGAGAGATCGTGGACGAGTACGACGACGACGAGTTGTTGTTCGAGGACCTCGGTGACGGTTCCTGGAAGGTCGACGGACGCCTGTCGGTCCACGACCTGTCCGAGATGCTCGATACCGAACTTCCGAGTGACGAGTGGGACACGGTGGCCGGGCTGGTGCTGGGATTGGCCGGGCGGGTTCCGCGCGAGAAGGAGACATTCGACGCCGCAGGCGTGAGTTTCACCGTTCGGCGCGTCCAGGGCCGCCGCGTGCAAGAGGTCGTCGTCCAGCCGATGCCTGCGTCCGAGCTTTCGGAGCCGAGGTGAAATCCGGTTTCGTGCCGATCGTCGGCCGCCCGAACGTTGGAAAGTCGACTCTCGTCAACGCTCTCGTCGGTCAGAAGGTGGCGATCACGTCGACCCGTCCCCAGACGACGCGCAACGCCATCCGGGGGGTGCTCACTCTGGGCGCGGACGGTGCCACTTCGGCTCAGATCGTGTTCGTCGACACACCCGGGCTCCATCGGCCGCGAACGGAACTCGGCAACAGACTCAACGGCTTGGTGTACGGAACGCTGTCAGAGGCCGATGTCGTGGTCTTCGTCATCGATGCCACGCAGCCGATCGGCCCGGGTGACCGACGGATCGCAGAGCGCCTCGGGCAGTCCGGGACGGAGGTCGTCGTCGTCGTGAACAAGACCGACGCGGCCGATCGGGGAGAGGTGGTCGCCCAACTGACCGAAGCCGCCGCGTGGGATTTCGCGGCCTACGTGCCGCTGAGCGCGCTCGAATCCTCCAACCTCGACCCTCTTGTCAGCGAGATCGTCGAACGCTTGCCCGACGGCCCTCAATATTTTCCGGGTGGAGAGGTCACGGACCAGCCTGAACACGTCCTCGTTGCCGAAATCGTTCGAGAGAAGTTCTTGGAGAGGCTCAGAGAGGAGTTGCCGCATTCGTTGGTGGTGCTCACCGAGGCCATGGAAACCCGTGAAGACGGGTTGTTGTGGATTTCCGCTCGCGTCGTGGTCGAACGACGGTCACAGCGTGGAATCGTCATAGGCAAGGGCGGCACCCTCCTTCGCGACGCAGGTACGGAAGCTCGGATCGAACTCGAGGCGATATTCGGGACGAAGGTGCACCTCGATCTCAGGGTCAAGGTCGAACCCGAATGGCAGTCGACGCCCGACCTGCTGGACCGACTCGGATTCGAGAAATCATGATGTCGTTTCGCGTTGTCCGTCGCCCCCCGCATTCGGCCGGGTAGGGTCCGCACCGTGGCATCGACGGTCATCGATCGCGCCGAACGGCTCGCCGACTTGGCTTTCGACGGCCGACTCGCCGAGGCGAGTCTCGAGCTTGGGCGTTTCGTCGATCCCGACCTCGATCCTGCTGTTTCCCTCGCCCGTCTCGATGCAATGGCTGCTCGCGTCAGGGGCGAGACCCACCTCGCGGTGCGCCGAGTGATCGCGATCGAGGACGGGATCGGAGGCAATGTCGACGACTACCACGATCCTGCCAATTCGTTCCTCCACCGGGTGCTGGAGACGCGGCGGGGGATTCCGATCTCACTCTCGGTGCTGTGGATCGAGGTCGGTCGACGGGCAGGCATGGAGATGGTTGGTGTTGGCCTTCCCGGGCACTTCGTGGTGTACGCCGGGGGCCAGATGGTCGATCCGTTCCACTACGGGGAGGCCATCGGGTTCGAAGAAGCGGCGGGTCTCGTGGCCTCCGCTCTGGGCGGGTCTCCGCGGCTCGACCGGAATTGGCTCAGCCCGGTCGACACGACGGGGATCATCCAACGGATGCTGCGCAACCTCGAACAGGTCTACCGGGGGGACTCCCGCAATTCCGAGTGGGTCACAGCCTGCATGGAGGTTCTCGGCTGAGGAGCCTCAGCCGATGGCGTCGATCTTTCCGGCCAGGGCGATGTCCCGGTCGGTCAGACCGCCGGCGTCGTGAGTGGTGAGCGCCAGAGTGACGCGGTTCCAGCGGATGTCGATGTCGGGATGATGCCGTGCCTTCTCGGCGAGCAGTGCGACCTGCGTGACGAATCCCATCGCCTCGACGAAATCGCCGAACTCGAACGTCCTCCGCAGGACCTCACCGTCGAGTTCCCATTCAGGCAAAGTTGTCCCCAACTCCGCCCGTTGATCCTGATCGAGACTCGCCATCGCTTCCGAACCTAGTCGTACCGCCGCGTTGTCTCGACCTGTGGACTGTGATGAGCTGTCGACTGTCATGACAGTACCGTGCCGGTATGGCGATCCGTCACGACTCCGGCATCGTGCTTCGCTCGTACCCGTTCGGCGAGGCGGACAAGATCGTCGTGCTCCTCAGCCCGCTCCACGGCAAGCTGCGCACGGTCGCCAAAGGTGTTCGCAAGACGAAAAGCAAGTTCGGTGCTCGGCTCGAGTCCTTCATGGAAGTGGACGTGGTCCTCTACGAAGGGCGCAATCTCGATCTGATCACCCAGGCAGATCTTCGCTCGTCCTTTCCCTCCCTCCGCAAGGATCTGGACGCGGTGGCGGCCGCATCGACCATGGCAGAAGTGGTCGACGCCGTGGCTCAGGAGAACGAAGCGTCGGTCGCCCTGTTCGAACTGTTCCGACGTGGGTTGGCCGCGCTCGATGCCGGTCGGACGTCGCCTGACGTCGTCACCGCCTTCCTGCTCCAGCTCCTGGGAGTCCAGGGTCTGGCACCGGCGCTCACCATGTGTGCGTCGTGCGGGCGGGAAGACCACCTCGACCGATTCAGCGTCGCTGCAGGCGGGATCATCTGTGGTGAGTGCCGCCCGGACGGTTCGGTTCGACTGCGGAAGGGGCTGGTCCCGCATCTCGCCTCTCTCGCCACGGCGGACCTGGCCGAGATCGAGCCGGGAGACGCCGAGTTGAGCCGGGACGCGATGTGGGTGACCAGGCGATTCGTCGAGTTCCACCTCGAACGCAAGCTCGTGTCGATCGCGGTACTGGGCGAATGACGGATCTCGACCTCTCGGGTCTCGACCCTGACCGAGTTCCGTTCCACGTCGGACTGATTCTCGACGGGAACGGGCGGTGGGCGAACGAGCGCGGCTTGCCGCGCACGGCTGGACACGAGGCGGCCGAAAGGGTGCTGTTCGACTGCGTCGACGGAGCCCTCGAGATCGGTATCGGCCATCTCACCGCATTCACCTTTTCGACCGAGAACTGGGCCCGCAGCCCCGATGAGGTGGCTTTCCTCATGGGTTTCAACGAGGCCCTTCTGCTGCGGCGGCGCGACGAACTCGGAGAACGCGGGGTACGGGTCACGTTCTGCGGGGATCTGGCCGATCCCAGGATTCCCGAACGGAACCGAGCGCTGATGGCCGAGACCGAGCGCTTGACCTCCGACAATCGACGGATGGTGATGACTTTCGCTTTCAACTACGGGTCGCGCTGGGAGATCACGCAGGCCGTCCGATCGATTTCCGAAGACGTGGCTGCAGGCACGCTGAGTCCCGACGACGTCTCTCAGGAGATGATCACCGAACGTCTCGAACTTCCCGATGTGGATCTGATCATTCGATCGTCGGGGGAGCACCGGTTGTCGAACTTCCTGCTCTGGCAGGCGGCGTATGCCGAGTTCGCCTTTCCCGGGATCCTCTTTCCCGACTTCTCGAAGGGAGATCTCTTGGCGGCCGTGCTCGACTTCCAAGGTCGGGAGCGGCGGTTCGGTGGGGCCGCCGACCAGGTTCAGGGCCGCTGAGTTCGACCGAGCGAGCCGCCACCTACACTCCGGTCCTCCCATTCCGACCTTCCTGGAGCAGTCAATGCCCGCCTCCTTCGATGACATCGTCAACCTTTCGAAACGCCGTGGTTTCGTCTTCCAGTCATCCGAGATCTACGGAGGGCTGCGGTCGGCCTACGACTACGGCCCTCTCGGCGTGCTGCTGTTGCGCAACGTCAAGGAGCAGTGGTGGAAGTCGATGGTGCAGTACCGGGACGACGTCGTCGGCCTCGACTCCGCCATCCTCCAGGCCCGTCAGGTGTGGGTGGCGTCCGGTCACGAGGCGGTGTTCACCGATCCCCTCGTCGAATGCACGAACTGCAACACCCGCCAGCGTCTCGACAAGCTCGAAGATCCCGACACATGCCCGTCGTGCGGGAAGTCCGGCACGTTCACCGAGCCTCGCTTGTTCAATCTCATGTTTCGAACCCACATGGGGCCGGTCGAGTCGGCCGAGAACATGGTGTATCTCCGCCCCGAGACGGCCCAGGGGATCTTCATCAATTTCGAGAACGTTCGCCGCACCAACCGCTTGAAGCTCCCCTTCGGGATAGCCCAGGTCGGCAAGTCCTTCCGCAACGAGATCACCCCGGGACAGTTCGTGTTCCGCACCCGGGAGTTCGAGCAGATGGAGATGGAGTTCTTCTGTCAGCCGGCCGACTCCGACACCTGGTTCCGCTACTGGATCGACCAGCGCCACCAGTGGTACACCGATCTCGGGATGAACCCGGAGAACCTCCGGATCAGGCCCCACTCCGATGACGAACTGAGCCACTATTCGGCGGGAACCGTCGACGTCGAGTTCCGCTTCCCGTGGGGCTGGGACGAGTTGGAGGGAATCGCCAACCGCACCGACTTCGACCTGCGGCAGCATTCGGAGCATTCGGGGACCGACCTGCGCTATTTCGACCAGGAGACCGACGAGCGCTACTTCCCGCACGTGATCGAACCTGCCGCCGGTGCGACCCGCACCACCTTCGCGTTCCTGATGGACGCCTATCACGAAGAGTTGGTCAACGACGAGACCCGGACGGTTCTCAAGCTGGATCACCGTCTCACCCCCTACCAGCTTGCCGTGTTGCCCCTGTCGAAGAAGCCCGAGCTGATCGAACCGGCGACGAAGCTGGCTGAGTCGCTCAGGCGGAAGTACATGCTCGAGATGGACATCACCCAGGCGATCGGTCGCCGGTATCGGCGCCAGGACGAGATCGGCACTCCCTACTGCATCACCTACGACTTCGAATCCCTCGAAGACCATGCGGTGACCGTGCGGGATCGGGACACGATGGGACAGGATCGGATCTCTGTCGACCGTCTCGACGACTACCTGGCGTCGAAGCTCACCGCGTGAATCGCCGGATCGCAGTTGTTGCAGCCGTCGACTGCGACTTCGCCGGTGGAGACCACCGAGCCTCCTGCAGTCTCGACATTCCGAACGCCCCAGGCGTGGCCAACGTATCGGAGCTCGTGACGCTCACCGTTTCGTTCGTAGCGGCCCCCACCGCCTGACCGGGTGTCGGGGGTCGGTCGTAGTATCGGCCTCCATGGCATTCTCTGACGAGGATCGGGATCGCATCAGGTCGGCGGTGAACATCGCCGACCTCGTCGCCGAGCTGACCACCGTCAAGCGGTCAGGTAGGAACAGCATGGCGGTGTGCGTCTTCCATCAGGAGAAGACTCCCTCGATGTCCCTCGACGTCGCCCGTGGCCTCTACAAGTGTCATGGCTGCCATGCGGCCGGGGACATCTTCACCTTCGTCCAGGAGACCCAAGGCCTGACGTTTCCCGAAGCGATGGAGTGGCTGGCACGACGGGTGGGCATCACGCTCACCGAGGACCCGGCTGCCGCGAAGCGAGCCGGCAAACGTCGGGCGCTGGTCGAGGTCACTCGCGAGGCGATGGACTTCTATCACACCCGATTGATGTCGTCCGCCGACGCCGGTCACGCCCGCTCGTATCTGCGAAGCCGCGGCTACGACGCCGACACGGTGGCCGACTTCAAGCTCGGCTACGCACCGGGCGGCGACCGGTCTGATCACCTCGTCCGCGAGTTACGCGCTCGCGGGATGAGCGATCGGGTGATGATCGACGCCGGACTGGCCCGGCGGGGGAAGGGTGGCGGGGCCTACGACTACTTCCGGGAGCGGCTCATGTTCCCCACCTGGGACATCCAGGGAGAGACAGTGGGTTTCGGGGGTCGAATCCTCGGGGAGGGCCAACCGAAGTACCTGAACACGCCGGAGACCCCGATCTACAAGAAGTCGCGCCTCCTCTACGGTCTCGACCGGGCGAGGCGGGAGATCCAGCGCACCGGATACGCCGTCGTCGTCGAGGGCTACACGGACGTGATCTCGCTGCATCGCAACGGCGTCCCGGTTGCGGTGGCGACCAACGGAACCGC
This sequence comes from Acidimicrobiia bacterium, assembly GCA_040902855.1. GTDB lineage: Bacteria > Actinomycetota > Acidimicrobiia > Spongiisociales > ZC4RG35 > DATHWB01. The sequence goes on from JBBDWN010000078.1 coordinate 20,278, forward strand.
CCTCGGGAACGATCACTTCGAGTTGCTGCGGCGCTTCACCGATCGGATCGTCCTCGCGTTCGACGCGGACGCCGCCGGCAGCCGGGCGGCGCGGCGGGGGGAGGATCTCGACATCCCTGTGCGGCTGGATCTCGACCTGCGGGTTGCCGAGATGCCGAAGGGTGTCGACCCGGCAGACCTCGTCCAACAGGGACGACTGGACGTCCTCAACCAGGCGATCACCAAGGCAAAGCCGCTGCTGCAAGCGGCGATCGAACACGAACTCGCGACCCACGACCTGACCGAACCGGAGTCACGGGCACGGGCACTCAAGGCGATCGCCCCCCGAATCTCCAAAGTCTCGGATGACATCGCCCGCGCCGAGTATGCCCGGTTCGTGGCGACGAGGATGGGGGTGGACCTCGGCATGGTCGAACAGGCAGTCGGAGTGCGCACCCGTCGGCATCCGACCCGGGACCGTGCCACGTCGAACCGCCGCGTGGCCGACATCGACGTGCGCATGGAACGGGAGCTGCTGCGCTCCGTCCTCGCCGACGGGGGAGCCGCGGCAGCGTCGGGGGTGTCGCCCGAAGATTTCTCCGTGCCCGAGATCCGGTCTGCGTTCGAGGTGGTCTCCGGTACTTTCACCGAACACGCACTCGGCCGACCGGTGGAACTTCCCTCGGGCGACGGACCTGAGGTGGCGCTCCTGATCGACCTCGCCACCGATGGCGCACCCGCCGATCCGATCGAGGACGTTCTGTGGCGGGTGCGAGATCGCGCCGCCGCCCGCGATGTGGAAGTCCTCATGTCGCGGCTCGAAGCCATGACTCCCGACGATCAGGGGTATTCCGACGTCATGGCTGAGTTGGTACGTTTGCGAAAAGCCAGGAAAGTACGAGCACACGAGTGAGATTCACACCTGCGGTCGAGGAAGTCGTCGATTCACTGTCCAAGCGCGGGGCCCAGCGTGGTTTTCTGACCATGCACGAGGTGCAGGTCGATCTCGTCGAGGCCGAAGCCCCGCCCGAAGTACTCGAAAAGGTTCTCGACACCCTGAAGAAGCGGAACATCCGCATCGAGGAGACGGGTGCGGACCCGGTCGACGACCTCATCGACGACGAGACGCTGTCGGTGTCGGACCCGGTGAAGATGTGGCTGCAGGAGATCGGGCGTTACAAGCTGCTCACTTCCCAGCAAGAGGTCGAGTTGGCGATGCAACTCGAAGCGGGGAAGAAGGCTGAAGAGAAGCTGCGGGAGTCCGAGGACCTGGCTATCGAAGACCGTGTGCTCCTCGAGCGTGCTGTTCGCAAGGGCAACGGAGCCCATGCTCGTCTGGTCGAAGCCAACCTCCGCCTGGTCGTGTCGATCGCCCGCAACTACGTGGGACGTGGCATGCCGCTGCTGGATCTCATCCAGGAAGGAAATCTCGGCCTCATGCGGGCCGTGGATCGTTTCGATTACCGCAGGGGTTTCAAGTTCTCCACCTACGCCTCGTGGTGGATCCGACAGGGGATCACCAGGGCGATCGCAGATCAGGCCCGGACGATCCGGGTGCCGATCCACGTCGTCGACATGATCAACAAGCTGATCCGCGCCAAGCGCGATCTCTCCCAGGATCTTGGTCGTGAGCCGACGATCGACGAGATCGCCAAGGATCTCGAGATCGACCCCGACCGGGTGGAGGAACTGAACAAGATCGCTCAGAACCCGGTGTCGCTGGAGACGCCCGTGGGGGAGGAAGACGACTCGACGCTGGGCGACTTCGTCGAGGATGGGTCCGCCGAAGTCCCTGTCGAGGCTGCGACGTTCCGTCTCCTCCAGGACTACATCTCCCACGCCTTGGAAGGGCTCAACGATCGCGAGCGCGACGTCCTCATCATGCGCTTCGGGCTCGAAGACGGCCGTGTGAGGACGCTGGAAGAGGTCGGGGAGCGGTTCGGTGTGACCCGCGAGCGCATCCGCCAGCTCGAGACCAAGGCACTCGCCAAGTTGCGCCACCCCAACAATTCCCGCCGCTTGGAAGGTTTCCTCGAGGAGGGTTAGCAGTGCCGTGTCACTGTCGAACCTCGGTGATGTCCACGACGCTGTCGTCGGCTGCCTCGCGCAGTTGGCGGGATCCCGCTCTGAGACCCTCCGCCACGCCGGTGCGAGCAAGATCGCCGACACCGGTGACCTGGTTCCTCAGTTGGAGGTATGCCGGATGGCCACGCAGCGAGGAAACCCATCGTTTGATCTGGTCGTAGCGGCCGCGCCCAGCCCGGGCACCGAGCACGTATCCGATGAATCCGCCGACAACCATTCCAAGTCGAAATCTCATCCGGTCATTGTCGCAGATCAGGCGCAGGCGCGGGTCGTCGAGAATCCTCTGCGGGGTTGTGCCGGGAAGTGCGACAATGGGGCAGGTCGCCATGTCGGTGACCGACAGGAGGCAGTGATGGGGAGCAAGGACAAGGGCGGTCGCAGCACCAAGAAGGTGGCGGCCAAGAACCTGAAAGAAAAACGCCAGGACAAGAAGACGAAGAAGGATGCCGTTGCGAACAAGGGCAAGGTCGTCTGAGGCGGGTCCCCGACCCGGGTCGGCCTACATTCACAGATCTGACGACCCGGCGCCGGTGGCTAACATGCCGCCGGCGTCGGATCCGACGCTCCATCCGGGGTAGCTCAATTGGCAGAGCGGCGGACTGTTAATCCGTAGGTTGTGAGTTCGAGTCTCACCCCCGGAGCAAACCCCCGTTCTACGGGGGTTCTCGCTAGGTTCCACTGAAGTCGAAAGATAGATCAGCGGACCACCTCCAGATTCGGCTCCGATTGCGCACCCAACCTCCACGGGGCCAGCAGCCCTCTCGCCCCGGAAGTCTCGATCCAGCGCAGGGCGAGCTCGGCCGCCTCCTCGGATGTCTGATCGTCGGGGACCAGGGCGGCGTACAGAGCGCGTACCTCGTTTACGTCCCTCGGAAGCATGGTCCCGTCCCATAGGTCGATTAGCTCGCGGAAGACGCGACTGGCCTGGGTCGCTTTGTCGGCCAGAACCAGATCCCCGGCGTCGAGCAATAGCCGATACCCGACAAACCGGCATTCCTTGCGATCTGCAAACGGGTGTTGGTCACGTAGAAACTCGAGGCGGTCTTCATCACCGATCCAGAGGGCCATCGTGGCGGCATCCGGGATACCCCATTGCCGGACCTCCTCGGTCTCGGCAGCGATAAGCATGTCATAGGCCTCAGCCAGACGGCCCAAGATCCGAAGTGCTCCGGCCGCCTTCGTCCGCCCCGTATCACGGAGTGTGGGGTTTGGGTCGGACAGCAACTCGCCGGCTAGCCGAAGCCGCTCCTCGGCTGCGCGTTCGTCCCCCTGCAGCATGCCGATCGTCAGCTTGGCGAAGGTCAACTCCAAGACATCCTGGGACAAGAAGACCGATTCATCGAGTTCCGCCATCAACGTTTCGGCGTCTCCCAGTCGTCCCTGGCCGATTCGGTCCCACACCACCCAGGTAAGGAGCCGGCCCATGCCTACGTTGTCCCCAAACCGCCGTGCGGCGGCGAAGCCATCCTCCGCCAGGGAGCCAGCCCCAACTGGGTCATCGTGTTGCAGGAACGCAAGAAGGTTGTTGCGGGCTCGCCCGGCAGGCCAGCCCAGGTTCCATTCCTCGGCTCTGCGGAGTGCGCCTTCGAGGAGCATGCGTCCCTCGATGTCCCTGCCGACCCCCCAGAGGGCGGTTCCCTTGGTGACGATCTGGTGGATCAGGGCTTCCCGGTCGGGTCCGGCTTCGAGGTCGGCCATGATCTGATCAGCCAGCTCGATCGCCTCATGGGGCCGATCGGTCATAAAGGAGGCTCTCGACTTCGCGGCAAGGAACTTCACCCGAGTTTGCCCGTCGAGTTGACCCTCGGGGATCGTTGCCAGGCGGTCCATCGCCTCTTGAGCCCGGAAGTCGTCGCAGAGGGATTCGGCCTCGACGATCGTGATCCGCGAGGTCCCCTGAACGTCGCCCGCCCGTCGGTAGCCGTCGAATGCCTGAGCAGCGGTAGCCGTCACCACATCGTCTTGGGCGGTGGCCCGAGCCGACTCGAGGGCCCGCTCGAGGATGGCTCCGATACGGACAGGGTCGTCGGTCAGAGCCGCTGCCTGGCGATAGAGATTGACGGCCTGGAGGTGCGAGTGCAGGTTGGCGGCGCGGTTGGCGGCCGACATCAGAGCCTGGATCCCCTGTTCTGCCAACTCCGGGGAGTGACCTGGATCGGCCTCGTACGCTTTGAGGTAGTGAGAGGCGACAACAGGGGCAAGTTCAGGATCGTCGGACGCCTGCAGATAAAGGGCGGCGCCGATGTGCATGTCCCGTCGGTCAGTCCGGGTCATGCGACCGTACGCCACCTCCCGAATTAGCTCCTGGATGAAGCGGTATTGACCGCGTTCGGGCGAGCTCGGGTCGTCCTCTAAGGCGAGAACCTCCGCCCGGATCAGGCGGGCGAGGCTGGCGTTGACATCACTCGCTTCGTCGCTGGCGAGGGCCGCCAAAGCATCGATGGTGAAGGTCTGTCCGAGGATCGAGGCTTGCTGAAGCAGGCCCCGGTCTGCTGGCTCGAGGAGATCGAGTCGGGCCCCGATCACCGACTGCAACGAGTCGGGGATCGAGAAGCCTCCACCGCCTGCGGAGCGGCGGTCCCGCAGACCGGCGGCAAACCACGTCCTGACCAGTTCCACCGCGTAGAGGGGCACTCCAGCCGACGCCTCCGCGATTCGCTCGACCTCCGCCACCGTCAAGTCGGGAGCAAGACCACGAACCAACTCGGCTATGTCAGCCTCCGCCAGCGGCCCGAGATGGATCGACAGACGGTTCGGCTTTCCGGCACCCCAGCCCGGGTGGTTCTCGAGAAGCGCCGGACGTGCGAGGGTGATCACCAAGAGGGGATGGCGAGGTGAGCGCTCCACGAGTTGCTCGACAAACTCGACCAGTCCCGGGTCTCCCCAATGCAAGTCTTCGAATACGAGGACGGTGGGGCCGTGCTCGGTGATCCGCTGAAAGAACATCCGCAGAGCGCCATAGAGCTCCTCTCGATCTCCAGGGGGAACCGGAGCGAGGCCCAACAGACCCTCCAGTCTCGGCTCGATCCATCGCCGATCCTCGGGGTCAAGGACATACTCCGACAAGGTGGCGCGCAACCGGGCGAGGGTGGTGCTGGTGTCGGCGGTCTCAGCCAGACCAGCCAGCTGTCGAATCATCTCTCCCAAGGCCCAGAACGTGACTCCGTCGCCGTAGGCAGGGGATCGTCCTTGTAGCCACTGGACGCCGTCGGCCAGGCCACCGGCGTAGGCCTCCAGTTCAAAGACAAGGCGGCTCTTTCCTATTCCCCCCTCGCCCACAATCGAGGTGAGTCGCGGTCTTCGCTCGCGTCCCACCACGGACAGCTGATCCTTGAGGATACGCAGCTCCTCTTGGCGGCCGACAAAGGTTCCCTCCAGACCGCGCGTTCTCCGGCGACCTCCCTGGGCGGACAGAGGGCCGATGGCTCGCCAGACGGGAACCGGCGCCGCCTTTCCCTTGAGGACCTTGGAATCGAGGCTCGCATACTCGATTGAGCCCTCCGTGAGCGACTTCGTCGAATCCCCCACGATGACCGTTCCCGGCTCAGCCACCGTTTGCAGTCGAGCGGCGGTGTTGACGATGTCGCCGATGATCAGCCCGTGTTGATTGCCCCCCGGACCGACGGCAGTGTCGCCCGACAGGATCCCCACCCGCGCAGCCAGTTGGGGGATTCCCAATTCCGCTCCGAGCGCTGCGACTGCGTCCACCAATTCCAAGCCAGCCCGTACGGCTCGTTCGGCGTCGTCCTCGTGGCTGATTTCGGCGCCCCAAAACGCGGTGATGGCATCGCCGATGAACTTGTCCACGACACCACCGAAGCCTTCGATGATTGTCCGGCCCCTGTCGAAGTACCGGGTGAGTAGGTGGCGCACCTCTTCGGCGTCGGTCGACTCGGTGAGCGGAGTGAAACCGACCAGATCTGCGAACAGGGCCGTGACGAAACGACGCTCCTCGGCCCGGGGGCGTTGGTCGAGCTTCGCTGGTATCCCGGGTTCCAAAGCTCCGCCACACTCAGAACAAAACTGGTGATGAACGGGATTGATCGAACTGCACCCGGGACAGGGTCGTTCCAGCCGTGTTCCGCACGCCGAGCAGTGCTTGTGTCCAAGCGAGTTGTCTGCCCTACAGGACGGACATTCCATCGTATCGGCAGACTACTCAAGCCGGTGTTTTCGTGGGTCGACTCGATTAGACGCAACACGCGGCACCAGTCGGCTGACACCACCGCGAGAACACTGCCCGTATCGGTCCGAAGGGACCGTGAGCACAGCTAGACGAGGAAGCTGGCGAAGCCGAGGGCGAGTCCGACGGCGATCAGATTCAGGTCACCGAGT
>JBBDWN010000079.1:0-3885 GCA_040902855.1 Acidimicrobiia bacterium
CAACCTCGTCTGCGGTAGTCGTGGTGGTGGCTTCGTCGATGGTTTCGGCGGTCACTACCAGCGGATCGGAGGGCTCGCCGGGCAGGGTGGCGGTGGCTCCGGACCGACTCAGTTCTGCCAGCGCCTCGTTGGCGGTGGCGACGGCGAGGTCCATCTGGCCGCGCTCGGTGAGGACGATGGCCTCCAACAGCCGTTCTTCGACCAGGTCCGAGTTGAATCCGACCGCTTCGAGGGCTCGGTCGAACGGGTAGAGGAATTCGCCGGGAATGGCACGGTCGGCGGCGACGCCGACACCGGTCATGGAGACGAGCAGGAAGGCGCTGGAGGAGACGGCGACTGCCAATCTGCGCCCCGCATGACTCCTCCGGTGGGCGCGGTTGATCGCCCGAGCAGCAATCTGCTCGGAGCGGCCACGACCGACGCCCGCCTCATACCGTGAAGCGAGCCGGCGGAGGCGATCAGGGGTGGGGGTGTGATCGTCCACGATTCAGTGTGGTATGACGCCGTAAACCCCTTGTTGTTACGCCCCAAACCCGGTGGAGGCGTCCGGTCGCGTACTCTCTCGCCCGTGCATCTGCCTTCTGTCGCCGTTCTTCTGCCGACGCTGGACGAAGCGGCGTCCATCGATGCGTGTCTGGCCTCGCTGGCGTTACAGGATTATGCCGGTATGTGGGAGGTCGTCGTCGCCGACGGCGGCTCGGCGGATGGCACCAGAGTCTTGGCCGAAGCGTGGAAGGGTCGGCTCGATCTGAGGGTGATCGACAACCCCCACCGAGTGCAATCCGAAGGTTTGTGGCTGGCCGCACAGGTCACAGACGCCGAAGTCTTCGTGCGAGCCGACGCCCACACCACCTACGCCCCCGACTACATCAGCCGCTCTGTCGAAGTCCTGACGGAGACGGGTGCGACTGCGGTGGGCGGTCCGATGGTCCCTCATTCGACTTCGGCGTTCGGGCAGTCGGTCGCCCGGGTGATGCGATCGCCGCTCGGTATCGGCCCCGCCGCCTTCCATCACGACGGGGGGCGGCGGGAGGTGGACACCGTCTACCTGGGTGCCTTCCGCCGCGACCGTTTCCTCGCATTGGGCGGGATGCGGACGCTTCCCAGCCGGGTGGCAGAAGACGCCGACTTCTACTGGCGCATGCGGCGTGAGGGCGGAACCGTGGTCCTGGACCCGAGCATCGGCTCGTCGTACCGCCCGCGGGAGTCGTGGCCCGGCCTGGGGCGCCAGTTCTTCCGGTACGGGCGGGGCAAGGCGGACATGCTGTTCGTCAACGGCGTGTGGCCGTCGTGGCGTCCGCTGGCGCCGCTGTTGCTGGTACTCGGGCTGCTGGAAGGCGTCGTGCTCGGCTCGCTCGCCATCTGGTGGCCGCTGTGGGCCCTGCTGGGTCTGTGGTGCGCTGTCCTCCTCGTCGCCGGCCGGGGACGCCCGCTGGACGTCGTGGTGGCGGCGACCATGCATCTGGCCTACGGGTTCGGCCTGTTGACCGGACTGTTCCGATTGCCTGCCAGGGTTCGTTCTCAGGTGGTGTCGCGCTCGGCGCCGTGAGGCGTGTGATACCAGCCGCGCTGACGCAGCAGCCGGGCGGGGATCTTGAGGATCGGCAGCAGCATCAGCAGCGGATAGCGAAGAAGGTGGCGGGTAGCCACTCCGTCCCGCGCCAGGTACGGGATCGGCGCCAACACCTGTACGGCGGCGACTGACGACCACAACCCGACCGAGACGGGAAGGCCGGCCAGCCCTGCGACGGCGAGACCGGCGGAGACCGCCGCCACACCCATCCGGCTGGGCTGTCTGAGTCGCAGTGCGAGGTCGAAGGCGGCGAGGGAACGTTTTGCCAGGAGCGGACCGACCCATCTGGCGGCGACCTGGGAGCGGCCCGCCGCCCATCGGGCGCGTTGACGGACGGCGACCGCCGTGGTCACCGGCTTTTCGTCCCGCACCCGCACGTCATGCAGCCAGCGAACCGTGATCCCGGCGACGAACAGCCTCACCCCCATCTCCTGGTCTTCGGACAGGGTCGTCCCGAAGCCGCCGGCGGCGTCGATCGCTTCGGCGGTCAGGCACATGCCGGTGCCTGCGAGGTCGGCGGTCCATCCCAGGTTGGTGCGGGCGAGTTGCACCATCCGGTTCGACGCCCAATAGCTGAGGGCAGAGGCGGTGGCGACCGGCGATGCGTCCGGATTCGAGACATCGAGGTACGCCTGGAGGACGTGGTGTCCGGCGTCGAGTTCGTCCGAGAACCGGGTGAGCAGATCGGTCGGGACCCGATTGTCGGCGTCGAGCACGACGAGGGCTTCGTCGGGGTCGAGCGGGTGGGCGGCGAGGTACCACGACAGCGCCGCCCCTTTGCCGTCCGGACCGGCGGTTCGCTCGGCCACCGCCGCCGCAGACTGTCGGGCGATGGCGGCGGTGCGGTCGGTGCAGCGGTCGGCCAGCACCCACACGTCGAAGGAGCGATGGGTCTGGGCTGTCAGGTCGGCGAGGAGTCCGCCGATCACGGCCTCTTCGTCGTGGGCAGGCACGACCACCCGGAAACGCCGTCGCCGCTCCCCCGCCGGGGCCGGACGCTGATTGCGCCATCCGGCGAGCGCCGTCACCAGGTTCCAGAGGACCAGTGACAGGAGAAGAGCTTCTGTGCCGCGGAGGATGCCTCGTAGCATGCTGTCCCGCAGGCTAGGGCCAGGTCGGCCCGGGGAGAGACAGATGACCAACACGTACGGGTTCGCGCCGAAGTCGATCGCCGTCGTGTTGGGAACCCGGCCGGAGATCATCAAGCTGGCCCACATCATCCGGCTGCTCGACGACGCCGCCCTGGTCATCCACACCGGCCAGCATTACGACCCCAGGTTGAGCGGGTCGTTCTTCCCGGAGATGAGCCTTTCCGAACCGGACGTGTTCCTCGGTGTCGGCGGCCTCACCCGAGGTGCGCAGATCGGGATCGCCGTCCGCAAACTCGACGAGATCCTCGGGGAGCACTCGCCGCAGGCCGTGATCGTCCAGGGCGACACGAATTCGGTGCTGGCAGGCGCGGTGGCCGCCAACGCCCGCGAGGTGACGGTCTGTCACATCGAGGCGGGGCTGCGCAGCTTCGATCGGGCGATGCCGGAAGAACACAACCGTGTCGTCACCGACCACCTGGCCGACCTGTGCTGCGCTCCGACCGCCGTCAACGTCGCAAACCTGGCCAACGAGGGGATCGGCGGCGAGCGGGTGGTGCAGACCGGCAACACGATCGTCGAGGCGGTGCTGGAGTTGGTTGCCGGAGTCGACGAGCAGCGGTCGATGGCGGAGAGCCACGGGGTGGAGCCGGGAGGGTTCGTGCTTTCCACCTTCCACCGGCCGGAGAACGTGGACGACCCGTCCAACTTTCGGATGATCCTCGAACAGCTCGCCGCCTTGGAGCTGCCGGTCGTCCTGCCGCTGCATCCGCGGTCGGTGAAGCGGGCGGAAGAGCACGGACTGGGCGATCTGCTCGCCCGGCTGCGGGTGGTCGAACCGATCGGGTACCGGGAGTTCCTCGGTCTGGAGGCGGCCGCCGCGCTGATCGTGTCGGATTCGGGCGGCGTGCAGGAGGAGGCGTCGATCGTCAAGACCCCGCTGGTGGTGGTCCGCAACTCGACCGAACGCCCCGAAGTGATCGGCACCTTCGCCACCCGAGTACCGCCCGGCCCCGGCATCCTCGAAGCTGCCCACGAAATGCTCGCCCGCGACCTGTCCGGATACGACACCCCCTACGGCGACGGCACCGCCTCCCAAAAGTCATTGGAGGCCCTGGCCGGCGCCATTGGTTGAGGGTTCAGAAGGCCCGTTCGATCTCATCTCTCCCCCCAGGGACGAACCCGTTGGGAGGAGTGGCCGAGCGCCAGGCGAGCGAGCGGTCG